>CAZANS010000041.1:0-11761 GCA_964486565.1 uncultured Victivallales bacterium | reverse complement strand
TTGGGGAATCTGTCGCGAGCAGTTTTTGCTAGCCTCAAGGTCATTTTGTCAGAAAAGGTGGCCAGACCCCGTTCTCTTTTCGGCTATGTCGTAGCAGAAGAGCTTGTCTGCATGGCGCACATAGAGTCTTCCTCCGCAGACGACGGGGTGTGCCCAGTGCAGTCCGCTGCCCCCGCTAGGCACTTGGAACGATCCTGCGACGCGGTGGGCTTCCGGGGTCGCCTTGACAAGGGACATCTTTCCGCGCTCGTCGAGGCAGTAGAGCATCCCGTCGGCGTAGGTCAGGGAGCCTTTGCCCTGCTCGTTCCACTTCTGGTCTCCGGTAATCCATTCGATGCAGAACCACCCCCGCGACGTGTGCCCGGCACCGTAGAGGAAGTCGCCGATGCGGACGACTCCGCCGTGATGGTTGTCCATCTCTTTGATTTCCCAGGCCGTCTCGGGCTGGATTCCTCCGTTGGCGGCGGACAGCTTCACAAGCAGGCTGCCCTTGCCGTAGCCTGAGGATGCGAACACGTGTCCGTCGTGGAAGAGGGCGTCGGTGCAGTTGTTTTTGCGGGAATTCTCGAGAGGGACAGTCCAGAGCAACGCACCGGTTTCGCGGTGCACGGCGAAGAGGTGGCTGGAGCTGAGTTGGAGAATCTGCGGGATGCCCTCGAATTCAGCGATGACGGGTGATGCATAGCCCGCTTCACCCGGGATGCCGCTGGCGGCCCAGACAGTTTTCCCGGTTGCTTTATCGAGGCATACGATGAACCCTTTTTCTCCTGCGGGAGAGCAGATGATGTGATCGCCATCAATCAGGACGGACTCGGCGATGCCGTATTTCGGGACCTTGGCCTCGAAGGTCTTGAACAGATCGAGATGCCAGAGAGTTTTGCCGGTAGCCGCGTCCAGGGAGGCCAGCCATCCGCGTTCGGAGAAGTGATAGAGTTTGCCTTCGTCGAACGTCGGGGTGGAACGTGAGCCGGTGTAGCCGATCGCGTGGCGCGCGGTCGCTTCCCATGATTCGCCGTTGAGTGCCTGCCACAGCAGCTTGCCATCAAGACCCAATGCAAAAACATACGTCTGCTTGTTGATCATCCCGGCAGTGTAAATCCGCCCGTCGGAGATGGAAACCGAGCTGTAACCGGCACCGAGCCCCGAAGCTGTCCAGAGGAGTTCAGGGCCGCCTTCGGGCCAAGCCTTGAGCAGACCTGTCTCGGTCGAGAGGTTGTCGCGGTTCTGACCGTGGAAACAGGGCCAAGAAGCCTCCGCAGCCACAACCCATCCGGCGTTGCCTAATCCGAAGCAGGCCGCCGTCAGGGGAAAAAATAGAAATCTATAGAAATCTTGCTTTTTCATCACACATCCTGATAGTAATTTTGTTTTCCATCATGAAGGGAGATTAACTGCGATGAGGGCAAAGTTCAAGCGCTGCAGGCCATGAGGGTGTTGAAATTTTGTGTTTGGTTGAATGACTCGAGTTGGGATACGAGTTTCTCGTCGTCTTTTCTGATGAATGATCCGCCTTGGACGGCGAGTCCCTCGTCGTATAGGCCTATGAACAATGATATGCCTTTGTCTTTCGCGTGGAGGGCGGCTTTGGCCACGTCCTTGAGCAATGGGGGTGAATAGTTTCCTTTGAGGAATTCCTCGGCCAGGCGTGTGTTGTGTGCGGCGTATGTGGGGTTTAGGTGGAGGTTGATCTTGATGTTGTGTTTGGTTGCTATTTGGCTGAGGTAGTCAATGGCTTTTTTGATGTCGTCTATGGCATCTTCGTCGCTCATTCCTGGGACGGGTTTCTGCATGATGTAGCACTTGACAGCGATTTTGTGGGGTGCGGCCTTGGCGATGAACGCCTCGAACTTCTCGAGTGAGAGGCCTTTCATGAAGATGTCGTTTCTGATATGGTCGTCGAATGCCTCGAAGCCGACTGCGAGCTCGAGTGAGGTTGGGGTGTCGCCTTCGGATACGGCGCGTTTGAGGAACTCGAGCTCCTCGGTTTCGACGTATTCGGCTCTGGTCTCGATTGATATGATGTTCAAGTTCGGGATGTTGAGGTTGATCTGTGCGATCAGGTATATGAGTGCCGTCGAGGAGAATGTTTCCTCGTCCATGACGGAGCCGTTGTTGCTGACGATGATTTTTCGTATCCGGTCTTTTTTCTCTGTCACCTCTGGCATGGCGAAGACATTGTCTATCTGTGCCATGATGGATTTGTAGTCAACATGGTACCGAGAGGAGAGTGACGGGAGGTTGCAGCCGAGGCATTTTGACCATCTGCATGCCTGTGAGTAGAACACGACGAAGAGTATCAGCCCCTCGTCGGACTCCTGGAACCAGACCTGCGCCGGGGTTGTCTTGTCATGGGACTCGTTGAAGGCATAGGTCTTGAATCCTTCGGAGGATCCCCTGTCGATCTGTCTTTCGATCTTGTTGCTCATCTGGGGGTTCAGGAGACGCCCTGCATCTCGAGTGCGCGTATTTGCAGCAATGTGGTTCTTGATCAGATTCATTGTCCCATCCCCTCCATCTGTTCAACAACATCCAACAACAGACGTTTCCCTGCAATTCGTAATTGTTCCAAATCTGGAGATTGTGAAGCTAATAGGCCGTACCTGCAGGTATGATATGCTTCATCCATATCCGGAACGCTCTGCAATAACTCCCTGATTCCAGAACCTGCATTCCCCGCTAAGTTTTGCCAGTCATCGGGAAATCGAGCCTGCAAAGCTTTCTTCCATGTTTCAGGCCATTCTTCAAGGGAATCCGGATTCGGTGTCGTACTGAGATAAGCAATAGCGAGGACACGCCCTAAATCTTTATTGCTTCGCTTGATTTTACGACCTTGAATCAGTCCGGACATCTTATCAGGTTTGATTTGCGGATGTTCCAATAAATTCGCGAGAGCCATCAATTCCGGCCTGGCGATACAGATGCCGAGTTCTGTTGTTATCGGCTCAAGGTCAGCCAGCGACAGGAAACCGAAGCTGGGCAGGCCGAAATCGCCGTGGCTAGTATGCAGTCTCACCCATCTGTTTCCTCTATCCGAGGAACCTTTTGGAACTGTCAGCAATTCGATGAACCATTCACTTTTCCCGGGCGGGGACAGACGGACGGCGGACAGTTCATCGAGAGGAGTGTTTTTGTCTCCCGGCCTTCCCCAGCCGCCGGCGTTCGAGAATGTCCAGCCTGAATCCATAAGTTTTTCTGTGATCGCTTCGCCTGCAGGAACGGCTTCAATTCTTGGTGAAAGCAGGCAATCCGCATCTTTTGTACGAACAACCATGTTTTCATTTTCGGCGAAGAAGTGATATCCGACGGCCAGACTGCCGATGATTATTATGTTTTTTTTACAATCTTCGGGAATAGCGTTGACTATTTCAGTCAATACCGCTCTCGGGGAAACAGGTTTCATGACATCCGCCATTATTTATGCTCCCATTTGTTTTGAAAATAATCAATGAAATCCAAAGCCTGAGGCTCCATCCGCATTTCATGCAGGTCAAGAAGACATTCAACTGGATCCGCCCAGACAATGCCATCCGGGGTCGTTGTGAAAAACGATTTTTTTCTCCTGATAAAATGCAAAACGACAGATGCCGGTGCGGTTTTATCAGTTTCCTCCTTCAAGGCAGGATCAAGTTTTTCAATAAAATCAATGTTAAAGTGCTTATCCGGGCAATGCACTGTAAGATCAAGTCGGGGAATGCCGACTAGATCAATATCCGGATAATGGTGATTTGCCCCTAAAGTTCCGGCAACAGCGATATTGTCACGACCTGTCTTTCCCAGCCTTTTCAGAAGAGAATCTATAGAGCGCGGATTCCCCGAACGGTCAGAATACCTTCTTGTCAAACGGGATTTATCCAAATGCACAAGCAACCATTCCCAAGCTTCCTTTGGGAAATATTTCAATTCAACACTTCGGTCGGAATGTCTGATGAGGGCATTTCCGACGGACTCAAGGGCGTTCACCACGGTCCGGTAATTGCAGCCTGCGGCTTTGCCAATCCAATTCAATGTCAGCATACCTTTCCGATTCAGCCACTGACATATGAGTATTTTTATGATTTCAGACTGATAGTCCGGTTTCGGGAAAGGATTCTTCTTTATAGCCAACTCTTCTTCAGATACTTTCAGCAACTCTTCATGCAAATGGGGTTACTGTTTGTCTGGGATTTCGATAAGTTGCACATCTCGAAAAATAACGATACATAATCGTCCAAGTATATCCGGCCGGAAAATCGTTTCCACCTTATGCCATTCGTTACATAGTCCCGTGTCGGACATGTTGGGTTCTATAAGAAGCAAAATTGCCCGTTGACAGGCATGTTCGTGAACGGCACAGGCAAGCTGGAAAAGCGCATCCCTTACAATACGAAAGGCTGTAAGGTGGTTTTTCACCTCAACCCAAACCCCATCACCTTCCCAATCAGGTTGATAGCGGCTTGAACCCTTTTTATGTTCTGTTTTTCTTAGCTTCATGACCCTATTATATCATTTATAAATTGCAAAGTCAAGTCAATATTGTAAAATCAAGTCAATACCTAAATTCACCTTTTACCTCTGCGCCGGGGTTGTCTTGTCATGGGACTCGTTGAAGGCATAGGTCTTGAATCCCTCGCTCGAGCCCCTGTCTATCTGCTTCTCGGCTTTTTTGCTCATCGTGTAACTCAGGAGATGCCCTGCATCTCGAGGGTGCGTATCTGCTGTCGCCATTTTTCCCTGAGCCGCTGTACGTCCTGTCCCTTGACATCCTCGGGCATGAGGCTCACACGGGTGCAGTTCAACAGGGCCTGCAGGGTCTGATACTCGCGTGTTGCCGTGATGGCGGGTGGGATATAGTCCTCGACCTCCTCGACGATCTCCTCGAGCGTCAAGCCCTGTTTTTTCCTTAGTTCTTTGGATGCGAGCAGGTTGGCCCTGACTTCGGCGTATGTGGCGGCGTAATAGCTTGTGATCTTTGGGGCGATGGTTGCTGCGGCCTTTGCCAGGGAGGCGCAGGACTGTGACTTGAGGAATACCGGCTTGATCATCCATGAGATGAAGTCTTCGCGGTCTTTCCCTGAGGGGTCGAGTACGGGTATGATAAGGCTTCCGGCGCGGCCTGGACGCCTGATGTCAGGCGAGAGCAGATGTATCCTGGCGGTGATCAGCAGCCATGATGTCTTGCCCTTGAGCAAGGGGTCTGACATCATTGCCTGGACCTTCCCGGTGAGTCGTTTCTCGGTGGCGTGTGTGCCTTCCTCGACCCCTCCGAAAAGAGTGTCTGACTCGTCCACGAAAATCAATGATTTGTCAAGCGCGAACACGATTCTTCTGAGCCTCTCGAATATCACATCGGTGTCGCCGAACCACTTGCTGCGGATGTTCTTCAGCACCAGGACGACGATTCCGAGCTCGCCTGCGACGGCTTCGAGGAGGAAGCTTTTGCCCGAGCCCACGGGTCCGCCGATTGCCGCGCCGGAAAGCGAGGTCTTACCGCCGGACCTTATGCGCGGAATAAACTCCTTGCGCATGAATTCCTTCAGTTTGGTAAACCCGACCACATCCTTCAATGAGTGCTCGGGCTTCTTGAACTCCACGACATCGTCGCCCAACTGGTCCTTGATATAGTTCTCGACTTTGTTGATGACGTCTCTTGGCGAGAGTTTTGTTTTCGAGTGTGAGGCGTGTTTCATGAGTTGGATCAACGCGTGCGAGGAGAGCCCCGCGGTCATCCTTGCCAGCGCCTCCTGGCTGTCCCATAGGAGCAGCTTGTTATCTGCCGACAGACGCTTGTTGAACCATCGTATGAGGTGGCTGCGCTGATCCTCGTCGGGGAATGGGACTTCGACCTCGAGGACCTGCGGCAGTTTGGTGACCTTGCTGTTGAGGAGGCTCAGCGACTCTGCAAGCAGCACCACGGAATCGCCGCCGTTGACGAATCCCGGGTCGGAGAACCAGTCTCTGCAAACGGCCACCCGCTGCCTGTCCACGTCATTCAGTCTGCCTATCTCTCCCTCGGGGATCAGGAAGTCTGCGCCCTCGATGATGATTATAAGATCCTCCCACAAAAAAGGCACACCGTCGTTGTCCAGGCGAGAACAAAGGCACATCTGCCGCAACAGCTCGAGCGCGTAGGTGGGGTTGCCGTGGCCCTTCTCGAGGCATTTGTCGAAGCTGTATCCCGGGGACTGCTGCAGCTCGGCGATACGTTTTCTGGTCCTTGCGAGGGCGAGGTCAATTGCCTGCTGGTTTTCGTCCTTGTGCAGTTTCCCCCATGCGTCCTTCATTTTCATGGTGTCGGTCTGGTTCAGGAATCGAATTGGTCCGTTGAGCTCGTAGATGACGATGATTGTGCCTGCTACGGACCAGTGGTTGATGATCAGTTCCTCGAGTGGGAGGTATTCCCCGCCGGCATCTGTCCCGCAGAAGAACAAGTCGGAGATATTCCCGGTTAGTGCGACGGATCGCGACTGGCCGGAATTGATAAGTTTCCCCGCACGTTTGATGAACTCATATTTTATTTCTGACATCTGCGCCTTCCTTCGTTGAATTCTATCCGCGGCCCCTTTGTTTCGACACGGTGTCCACAAGCGACAGGTACTCACGGTATGACTGGCAGTATGCCGGGTCGAACACAGCATGCAGTATCTCGTCCTTCTGGCGTCTGAATGAGAGGAAATCCCTTTCGTCCTCCGGCTTGAATACCGGTGCGGGCTTGTCGTAGACGATCGTCGCACCGGGGCATGAGGACTCCCCGACCTCCTTCCAGTCCCAGTATTGCGAGAGCCCCAGCACGCGGTCGCTCACAAAGATCGCCTCGTTGATCTCATGAGTGACGATAATCACCGTATGTGGGGGCACCCTCCCGTTTTTCGAGGTCTCGATGTTCTCCTGGTAGAGGGTGAGCAATATCCTCTGCAGCTCCTCCCTTGTGGCCTCGTCCAGGGCCCCGAAAGGCTCGTCGAGCAGCAGGACTGAAGGCTTCATGATCAAAGCCTGAGCGATGGCCACGCGCTGGCACATTCCCCCGGACATCTCCGGGGGGTATTTGTTCAATGCGGCCCCGAGCTTCATTTTGACGAGAAGCTCCGCCGCCTGCTCGAGATGCTGTTTCCTTAGTTTTCTCCATCCCTGGCGCCCGAAAATTCTGCCTGATATGGATGTCTGGTCAACCATGAGGCCATATGCGACGTTCTCGACGGCGGTGAGATGCGGGAAAAGCGAGTAGCGCTGATATACGATTCCCCTGTCGCGCCCCGGGGAGTCAACGATGCGCGGGCCGTTTTCATCATGTATCGCCACGGTACCTTTTTTGGGCATGTCTGTCCCCACGATCGTCCTGAGCAGTGTTGACTTACCGCATCCGCTCGGGCCGACGAGAGCGACTATCTGCCCGGAGTTGACCTCGATATTGACGTTGTGCAGCACGCGGTTGGCTCCGAACCAATGTGAAAGGCCGCTGATCTTTAGCAATTTATTGTCCACTAGGTCACCTTTTGTCAAGCCTGTACCAGGGGCAAAGCTTCTTCTGCACGAATTTCAGGAAACAGGTGATCATCCCGGCGTAGACGGTCAGGATGATTATCATAGGGTATACGACCTCGAAGCGCGTGGCCTTGGTCAAGACCCTAATCCTGTATCCGAAGCCCTCGCCAGCCACGATCTGCTCCGAGGCGATAAGATACACCAGCGCTGGCCCGATCATCAGAATCGCAAGATCAATGACCCTCGGCAGGATATAAGGGAATATCGCCGTGGACATGACCTCGAGATGGCTTGCGCCGAGCGTATAGGCCTTGAACCTCAGCTCGTCGGGGAACTCCCGCACATAATGCGACACGGTGAGCGTGATGATCGGCATTGACCCGAATACAATCATGGCGACGTACATCTCGAACTCGATGCCAGCGACGATGAAGAATATCGGCATCGCCGCAGTGGGAATGATCCTCGATGCGAAATACATTATCGGTGACACCGCCGCGTCAAAGCTCATGAAGCAGCCCATGAAGACACCTGCCATGGTGCCCCCGACAAGCCCTATAGCCAGGCCGGCGAAAAGCCTTTTCAAGGTGGCCTTGGAGGCCTCCCAGAGTATCCTGCCCTCCAGGAAGCCCTTCTTTGGTGCTTCGGAGTCCGCCATGCCGCTGTTTCCCAGCGCGATGGAGAGCAAGTCGGCGGAGTCGTCATCCTTCGGATCTGGCTGGTGGCAGAGGAATACCAACCCCTCCCACAACTGCCCCAGTGTAGGGATGGTCCTGTTGTCGGGGTTCTCCCTCTGCTGCATATGCGCCAGATAGGAGTAGGCACCGACCATGACCGCCACCGACACTGACGACCAGACGAGTCTGGACTTGCGCGAAATGCTTTTGCCTATCATTTTCCCTCAAAGCCTATTATGCCGGGTCAATCTTTCCTTGCCGCCACTTTCTCGATGTACTGCGGATCGAATGATAGCTCTGCGGCAGGGTCGTCCTTGTAGGCCAGCTTCGGTGTCTTGACCTTCTCGACCAGCCCCTTCTCGATGGCCCAGGGCAGCACGTTTTGTTTCATCACCTCTGGAAGCTCAGTCCCCTTGAACAGTGCGAGCCCCTTCTCCGGGGTCGAGTAGAACTGGGTCTCCTTGACGATTACGCGCATATCCTTCAGCCCGAGCCCGGCGAAACGTTTTCCCATGGCCTGGAGAGTCCTGTCGCGGCTGGCATCGTCCTCCATCAGCTTGCAGACCGTGTAGTACACGTCAGCGACGAGACATGCGAATTCCGCACCGCCCTTTTTCTGGAGGGAGTCCCTCGAGACCGTCACCATGTCTATGATGTGCCCCTTGATCAGGCTCGAGTCGAAAAGTCTTTTGATCTTCGAGTTCGCCTTCAAGGTCTCCATGACGACGGGGTTCCAGGTCACGCCAGCCTTGATCTTCTCGTTCTGCAGGGTCACCCCTACCTGGACGGGATCCAGATTCTCGAAGGAGTACTGCTTGGGGTCTTCGCCAAGAGCCTTGAGGCAATTGTCGAATGTATACTCCGACACGCTTGCGGAGAGCCCTCTGACCTTGATACCCTTGAGGTTCGCGACATTCTGGATCTCCGGCAGCACCAGGCATGCGTCCGCGCCGGCGCTGGTGGATGTGGGCAAAATCGCCACGGCCTTCCTCGATACGCTGGGGGCCAGGCTGTCAATGTTGGTCAGGCAGGCCGCGTCAACATTGCCGTTGGTGAACAAGGTTATACATGAGTCGTAGTCGGTGTCCTTGACGACTATGTCCACGCCCCATTTGTTCTCCAGGGGCCCCATTTTCCCTTTTGCGCCGTCAACGAGGCCGATGTCGCATGCTGTCAGGAAAGTCCCGCTCCATGAGGGGTACTCGCTGACCGCCAGCGTGAAATCCGGGGTCTGTGCACTGGCCGCCACGGCCAAAGACGCGATCATCCCGTACACGACCGTCCTAACTGCTCCTTTAAACATCTTCTTCCTCCATTTCTTTTTGTGTTGCAAACTCGGTCATTGCCTTCGCCTGACTACTCCGGCAGATTCTCTTTTTCTTGAGCCGCCGACACCTTTGGCTCGGCGCTTTTCTTCTCCTCCTCGCCGAATATGTCGTCGAGGAACTCGCTTTGCGCCTCCATCCCTCCGGCCATCTCTAGGAACTCCGCCTCCTGCCGCGCACTGTCAGTGCCGGCAAGGCGTGAGGTCACCTGCGCCTCGGCCTTCGCCTGCGCCACTGACTCGCGCAACCTCCTGAGATCGTCCGCCGTGCCGTCGTTCGCGATCCCGGCAAGCACCTCGCTGGCGCTTCTCGTCTCCCTTGCTATCGCGACATCCGCGACGCTGCGCTCCCTCTCGTCCGTCAGCTCCTGAAGCTCACGGTGAAGAGACTGAAGCTGAACCTCATAGCCCTTGGCCTCCTCGTCTCCGGACTGGATGTCCATCTCCAGGCTCTCCTTCCTCTGCTTGAGCAACTCGAGAGAGCTTTTGAAGTCCTGGTAGGCGCTCATGCATTTGATGAATTCCGGGTTGGACTGCGCCGCCTCGCGGTCCTGAGACTTTGCGATTTTCGCAGCCATCGCCTTTGCCCCGCTCATCAGGCGTTCTTTCTTGACGATGTCGTCGTTTGTGCCTTTAAGCTCGGTCTTTTTCCTCTCGAGATTCCTTATCAGGCCGGCCACCGCGTTCCTCACCTGTAGTATGGACTTGCGCTTCTTCTCGAGCAGACCGTCAAAACGTGCCCTCACCACATGCGGGTTCTCGTTCAGTCCCTTTGTGCTCTCGTCAATCTTGCCGGTAAGCATGTAGCCTATCGCCTTGAAAAACCTCCCTATTGCCTTGAACATCTTCGCTCTCCTTATTTTGAAGGTTAAAAACCCTAATCCGCGTATTTCAGGTACTTCTCCTCGTCCTCGGGAGATACCGTGCTGTTTCTGATTGTGCTCATCCTCTGCTCGACCTCCTCGGCGATCTTCAGCCTGGCGTTCAGTTCCTGCCTCAGCTCCGACAGGTGCTGCTTGCTCCCGAAGTTCACCGCGGTCTTCTTCATCGCCCCAAGGACCTTGCCCAGGTTGGCGAGACTCTCCTCCACCTCCTTGATCAGCATCTCGCGCTGGTTAAGCAGCTCGCCCTTTATCTTCGCATTCTCCATCTCCCTCGCTGTATCCCAAAGCTGAAGCGATTCCTTGAGATAGTCCACACTCCTCTGGAAAAGTTTATCCACATCCGCGATAATATCAAATGAGTTGAAGGCGAAAACCTCGGATTGCTCGTTCAAAAGTGCCTTCGTGAGGGTCCTTAGGTCCTTGAGCAGTATTTCCGTCCGCGAATCCCCGTCCTTGCGAAGCTCGCGGTAAAGCTTGTCCAAATCACGGTCACGCTCCTTTTCCACCTTCTCGCGGAACTCCGACACGATCTTCTCGTAGTTATCGTTCCAGCCAAGGATGAGCCTGTTGAGGTACACACCTGCGGAGATCAGCATCAGTATCACCCCCGCGGCGAGCGCGATGCCTGACTCGAGACCCGCCGCCCATGCACCCATGCCCAGGACGACACCGAGCATGAAGGGGGTCAGAGTCATCAATCCCAGAGGCTCCAAAAGAAGCCTTTTAATTATCTCTTTCTTTTCCATTGTCCATCGGAACTTTCGTTATAGCCTCAATATGGCATCTGCCCGACCATGAAGGACACCGACTGCGCCGCCGCCGCGTCAGTCTCTGAAACTTGCGAGAATGACCTTATGCGTTCGATCGGGACACCTTTCTCGACGAGCACCTCCACTGCCGCCTCGGCCCTTGCCTTCGCCAGTTTCAAGGCTTCCTCTGCATCTCCGCCCGGCCTGACCCTCCCGGTAACCGTCAGGAAATAATGAGGGAAAGACTTCATCAGCTTTGCCAGAGACTCCAGGTCCCGCTGGCTCTTCACGTTCATCCTCGAGGTCCCCCTGCCGAACTGTATCGGGTCTACCCTGAGCTCCCCGACCTCGACCAGGGCAAGCCACTGCCTGGACGTCAGCTTGCGCGGCCCGGCCGGTTGCTGAAGGGCACTATCCTCATCGTCCAGCACGACTCCCGATGCGACGTTCGCCTCCCGGGAGGGGTGGAAGCCGCCTTCAAGCATGGACTGCAAAATCTTGTTGAAATATAAACTGTTGACCTTGCCGGCGACGGGGTCATTCTGCAGCGCGCCTGTCTTGAGCAGCACCTCGGTGATCTTGATGATCATGTCCTCGATATTCTCGATATCCTGCCCGCCGCGCAAGCCGAAATGGGCGTAGTTGGCCAGTGTGGTTTTCCATTCGATC
>CAZANS010000040.1:0-11967 GCA_964486565.1 uncultured Victivallales bacterium | reverse complement strand
CGCATCCAAAATGGCAGGCCGCGCGGCCACGGGTAGTTTTGAAATTGGCTCTTTAACCTGAACCGACAAAAAACACTATAAAAAGTATGGTCTCATAAATGATGAGATCGCAGTTCTCGAGTATATGATCCGTCGGATGCCTGCCTGCCGGTGACGGGAGGGCAGTAGAGGAGACAAGCGATAAATAAAACCGGCAATCTGCGGATTCCGCAGGTTTACGCAGATGACTCGGATTACATTTGAACCGTCGCCAATTTGTCGACAACTGAAATTGCTATCTTCGGACGGCAAAAGATATAACACCGACTGTGCTACCGCCGAGGGTCTTTTGCGCATTATCCAATCCATTCCATCTCCAAAGGCCGAGCCCTTCAAACAGTGGCTGGCGAAGGTCGGCTACGAGCGAATTCAGGACATGGGCGATCCGGCACGGTCGCTTGACCGGGCGCGGGAATACTGGCGGCAGCACGGACGCAGCGAGAAATGGATCCAGCAGCGCATGATGGGGCAGGAGACCCGCAACAAGCTTACGGACTACTGGAAGGACCATGAGATCAAGGGCGAGGGCGAGGGCGCCATCCTGACCAACATCATCCACCAGGAGTGGAGCGGGGTTTCGGTCAAGAAACACAAGCAGATCAAGAACCTGAAGACCCAGAATCTGCGTGACCACATGAGCGAGGCGGAACTCATCTTCACCGCATTGGCCGAGCTGTCCACCCGTCAGATCGCGGAAACCGTCGCGGCCACCGGCATGGGCGAGAACGCGGAGGCTGGCAAAAAAGGCGGACGCATCGCCAAAGGAGCGCGCCTGGAGCTGGAGCAGAAAACCGGAAAAAGCGTCGTCACAGGCGAGAATTTCCTGCCGCCCTCAAAATCAAAAAATAAAATCGAGGAAGCGAGCGATGAAGAAATCTGAAGGCAAATCCCCGGTGCTGCGACCGGATGAGCTTTTCGACCGCATCGTAACGATTCTTGAGCAGGCACGTGGGAATGTCGTTCGGGCGGTGAACTCGAACATGGTGCTGGCCTACTGGCTGATCGGGCGGGAGATCGTTCAGGAGTTGCAGGGCGGGGAGGAGCGTGCCGCATACGGCAAGAAGGTGATTAATGTACTGTCGTCTCGGTTGACAAACGGTATGGGACGGGATTTTCTGAGCGCAATCTGCAATGGTTCAGTCAATTCTATCTTGCTTACAGCGAAAGATTTGTAATTCCGCACCCAGCGGGTGGAGAATCTGGCGAAGAGCCAATTACCTTCCCGGCCGGAAAAAAATTAATGTCGGGGTCAATTCAGCACCCAACTGATTTCCGGGGACGAAGTATTATTCCCCCCATATGGAGCTTGATTAAGGATGGAAGGAAGCTTTATATCACGGATGACAGAATGCAAGCCATAACTGCGTCGTGCCTGCACCAGCCAGAATAAACGAAATGGCTCATAAATCAGATGATAAAGAAAAAACCATGAGTATAGTTCAGGAATATTTCAAAAACGTCTCTGATGTTTTCAGGACAGGCAGTGCCGCCGAACATAAAACTAAGTCTCCTTTTTTGCAATAATTTTGCAAAAAACAGCTTGTCATATATATAACATGCTGTATATTCATCATCTTAAATAAAATATTTGCAAAAGAGGACAATATGATAATTCGATTTAAGACAGGCAATTTCAAGTCGGTAAAGGAAGAAGTAGAGCTTGATTTTGTGGCGAGCAACTACGACAAGACGATGTTGGGGAATTTGATTGATCTCAAAGAGATTAGCCTGTCAAAGGTGAAGCTTGTGAAGGGGGTCGCTCTTTACTGTGCGAATGCCTCAGGAAAGAGTAATGTCCTGAACGCAATCAAATTCATGGTGAGATTCGTAGTGAATTCCGCGACAAGAATAAGCCCCGGAGGCGAAACCGGAGTTATTCCATTCTGTCTTGATGAGAAATGCCGGCATTCCCCGAGTTCATTTGAAATGGCAGTTCTAATTGATGGAATTCGTTACTGCTATGGATTTTCCCTTGACAATGCAAGGGTTCATGAAGAACATCTCACGGCATATCCGAAGGGGGTGGCACAGCATTGGTTCAAGCGGGAATTCACACCGGAGACAAATGAATATTCCTGGAACAACAGTGAATCCTTTTTCAAGCTCGACAAGGATCTCGCCTCAAAAACCAGGGACAACTGTCTTTTTTTGTCTGTAGGTGCACAATTCAACAACCAACAGCTGACAACGGTCTACAATTTTTTTCGGAACACTCTTGTATTCTTTGATTTAAGCAACCGAGGACTCTTCCCGAGTTTTACTGCGGATATCATTGAAAAGCAGGATTCGAAGGCTGAAGCGGTCAAGAGGATGTTGAGGCTCGCTGATTTCGGTGTTTGCGACATAAGTGTTATATCTGAGATGAAAGAACTGGAGCAAGTGCCAAATCTGCCGCCCAGCTTGGTCGAGTCACTAAAAAAGGATGGGGAAACTAAGCTTCGAAATCGTTCGATAAACTTTGCCCATGCAGGTGCGGGTAACCTGCATAGCGAAATAGAATTCAACAGGGAATCAGCAGGGACTAAGAGGTTTTTCTCTCTTGCTGGGCCATTCCTCGACATTTTGGAGAAGGGGCGAATCGTTGTTATAGATGAATTGGAGTCCAGCATGCATCCTCTGCTTGTAAGAGAGTTATTAAAACTGTTCTTCAGTTCCGAAAGCAATTCGAAAGGAGCTCAGATCATTTTTTCAACGCACAACCCAATTCTCTTAGACAATGAAATCATCCGAAGGGATCAGGTGTGGCTGACGGAGAAGAACCAGGCTGGTGCGACATTCACATACCCTCTAACGAACTATAAGCCGCGCAACAATGAATCGCTTCTCCGTGGATATCTGTCAGGCCGTTATGGTGCGATTCCTTTCATGCCAGAGGGCTTGAAGCTGAAATGAAAAATAAATCCGGCAATAACTGGGCTTGGCGCCAAAAAAGGAATTTTGTCAGTTCTGGGAAGACAATCCTTATTGTTACTGAAGGTGAAAAAACTGAGCCGAGCTATCTGACTGCATTACGGGATCGTCTTCGCCTTTCTTCCGCCGATGTTGTAGTTTCAAAAGCCGACGGAACTGATCCGGTGAGTGTGGTGAATTTTGCGATTGAGAACGCGGCTGAGAGAAAAAGAAGAGCGAAAAAATCCACAATTATTGTTCCTTATGATTCCGTGTGGGCGGTTTTCGATACTGAACGATATGATACCAACCCTAAGTTGAAAGAGGCCATCATGATCGCAAAGGGAAAGAAAATTAATCTTGCCATATCTAATCCATGTTTCGAATATTGGATACTTCTGCATTTTGAATACACCACAGCGCAGTTTGCCTCGTGTGACGACGTGATCAGGCGCATTCGAGACTGCGGATACGTACGAGACTACAAGAAGGGAGATATCCCAACCGAAATATTGATCCCAAAAATTCCAATAGCAGTAAAATATGCAGAAAAGTGCCGAACCTATCATGTAACTGCCGGCGTGGAAGGTAAAAATTCGTCCACAGATATAGATATCCTTGTCCGGGATATGAATTTTGCAACAAGGCCCGGCTTGCGGATCATCACATGAGGAGGGCATGACAATGGCAAACAAGGATCCGTATATGCAGGCGGCAATCGAGGAGGCGAGGCAGGGGTCGAGCTAAAAGTCCTGCAACCGATATCCAAGATGTAGGAGTGAAAGCCATAACTGCGTCGTGCCTGCACCAGCCAGAATAAACGAAATGGCTCATAAATCAGATGATAAAGAAAAAACCATGAGTATAGTTCAGGAATATTTCAAAAACGTCTCTGATGTTTTCAGGATTTCTGCTCGTACCAGACACATACCATCACCTCCGCCGAGAAACTCGCGAAACTTATGGCGGGGAAAGCACAGCTTCCTCGACAATCCAACATTCCGCGGAATGCGAAGCTCGCTGATGAAGACCTTCGATAAAATATATGTCCTCGACCTCCACGGAAATTCAAAGAAGAAAGAGACCGCTCCCGACGGCTCGAAGGACGAAAATGTCTTCGACATACAGCAGGGGGTAGCAATCTCAATTTTTATCAAGAAAAACTGTTTCAGGAAATTTCTTGAAAACGCAGGAGTGAAACCATGATGAAGCATAAAGGATATACAGCCACAGTTGAGTTCGATGAAGATGCCAAGGTCTTCAGGGGGGAGGTCGCGGATACCAACGATGTTATAACATTCCAAAGCGCGGACGCGAAAGAGCTCGAGAAGGAATTCCATAAGTCAGTGGATGAATACCTCAAGTTCTGCAAGGAGATGAAGAGAGAGCCGGAGAAGCCGTTTTCAGGAAAGCTTCTCCTCAGACTTGACCCGGAACTCCACAGAAAACTCCATCTCGAATCACTCCGAAACTCCGAAAGCATCAACCAGCTCATAGTCCACGCCGTCAAGGAAAAACTCGAAAAATATGGATGACACCATCCAAAAAGTGAAGACATGAAAGAGAAAGAAAAAAACAAAAGACAGCCCGGATCCTCCACGCCGACCCCCACGGACGACGCTCCGACAAATACCAGTTCCTCGAAAACAACACCGTCTTAACTCTCAACTGGGAAGAAATCAAACCTCAAGCCCCTTTCCTCCTCTTCATCCCGCAAAATACGGAATTGCTAGGAGAATACAACTCTTTCATCAAAATTACAGGATTTTCAGGGTCGGAGTGTGGTTATCGAGGCTGCGCATGCGGAGCCCTTCATTTGCGCGATGTGCAATAAATCCAAGATGCAACAAGTCATTAAAAAGTTTCTGTCACTAATCGTCTTATATATTGTCTTTACGGCACCGAGGTTCGTAAAAGGACACGGCCATTGAGGACAATGGCCCTCCAAAATTCGGCTGCAGGGCAACATGGAGGAGACGCTGTCCTCAGCGTCCGTGTTGCAGTAATCGCTCAGTCTGCTCAATTATGAGACGATTAGTAAACACCCAAGAATGTTAATGGCTGTTCTGTGGGATTTCAATTGATACTTCAAAGGATCGTCGAATTCCCTGCCTGAATAAGGGGACATGAATCAAGCGCCCGTAATCGGCAATACTCCGTCCCTCGAAATACTCGTAGTGCAGGGATGAGGCGTTCCGATATCTCCAAAGCGGTCAAGCGGGCACGGAGATACAAATGAGGGTTGTCCTCGAATAGTACAGAATGTTGCCACTTTTAGTGTTCATTTAGTGTCGGTCAGTGGTTAGGGATTCTTGGGTTGGTGGCGCTGGATCCCTTCTGCGCGAAGAAAGAGTTTTTATTTTTTGTGGATTGGAATTCTGAGTTGGCCCATTTGCTGAGGTATCCTTTGTCATTTTTTTGTAGGATGGTATGAGCTGTTGCTATTGCTGCGCCGGTTTTGAATGTCTGTGTGAATGGTTTGAGTTCTGGTGAGTTGAAGTCGTCTGCGATTTTGAGTCCTGGGGCGTTCATCTCGGTTCCGGCGATGACAGGGATGTCGCGTTTTTCACATGCGGTGATGATTTTTTGCAGTTCTTTCATTTTGGAGGTCTTTTCCGAGGGGTCTTTGATGTTCCAGTTTCTGTCGGGAATGATGTTGAGGAATGCTGCGCCGAGCGAGAGATGGAGGTCGAGGAGCTCGTCCATTGCCTGTTCGCCCTCTGAGAGACCGTTGAGCCATGTTATCACCGGGATTGCGCCGGCGGCGAGTATGAAGTTGTTGACATCCTTGACGTTTGGGAATGTGTCCGCATCGGGTTTGACATAGCCGATCCCGCCGGACTTCATGGTTTTCGAGCGTATGAGGCCTTGCAGTTTGACGCTGTCGCCGACTGTCTCGACGGCCTTGTCGGCGGGGATTTCGAGTTTTTCGGCCCAGAACGCGGCGAGTTCCGATGCCACCGGGAACATTTTTGCGGCGCGTATTTCATATGATTGGCACACATGTCTTTCCGTGGCGTTGCCGGCGGGAGTCAAAGGGACGACATCCTTGTCGAAATCTATTGTCACAGGGTCGAGGAAGAAGTTGACCTTCGCGACCATCTCGCGTGTGCGTCTTGCGGCTCCTTGCCTCATTGTCCCGAGGAATTCCGGTGTCTTTGTTTCTTCGCTGCTTCGAACATTACTCCCCTTGAATCCCACGCCCATATGGTATGTGATCCCCGGCTCTCCCGGGGAGTTGATCTCGCGGCTGGCGAACTCCGGGAGGAAGGCTCTGGTCTCCATGCCGCATACACCGCGGACACCCAGTGCGGAGCAGGCTGAAAGGAACTCGTCGCAGCCGTCGAGCACATCAAAGTCAACAATCCCCGCCGCGAACCATCCCTCGCGTCTGGCCAGGCAGGCGATATAGCTCGGCGAGTAGCCGTAGCCGTTGTAGGAGAAGAAGGTATGGCAGTGCAGGTTGTGTATGTCGGACTCTTTTTTCGGCACCAGGTCGCCATCGAGTATCAATTTGCGGAATTCGCAGACTGCCTCTTTTCTGATTTCGGGGTTGAAGTTGTTCAGGTTCTTTTCAATTTCGTCGGTATTCATGTCTGACACATCCATGATTTTCAGTTTTGATTATTTTCTGCGGCCTCGAGCTCCTTGCGGCGCTGCCCGAGAAGCTTTATCTGGGATTCCATGTTCTTATCGTGCTCAAATTTCAGCTCCAGCATCCTGACATCCTTGTGCAGGAATTTTTTGTAGAGATAGACCAGCCCTCCCAGGAAGGCGGCAAGGAAAAAGCTTGAGAAGGTGAGCTTGAAGAGAAAGAACAGCACCGCGATGCCCAAAGCCATGTAGAACCATGGCTCGTAGTTCCTTTCTTTTGCCAGCTCGCCGGTTTTGAGCTCGAACCCCTTCTCTATCTCTGCTATGTTCTTCTCTATCTCGGCGACAGCCTTTCGAAGTTGTCCTGCCTCAAAGGTGCTTTGAAGTGCTATCTTGCCTGATTCGTCTTTTGCTTTGAGGGACATTAAGCGGTCAACCTTTGGACTGGAGCCATCTTTCGGCGTCTATTGCCGCCCTGCAGCCCATCCCTGCGGCGGTGACGGCCTGCCTGTAGACGTGGTCTGCGCAGTCCCCTGCGGCGAACACCCCGTCCACGCTGGTGAGCGAGCTGCCGTCCTTGAGTATGATGTATCCCTGGTCGTCCATGTCGAGCAGGCCCTTGAAAACTTCGGTCGCCGGGATATGTCCCAAGGCGGCGAAATAACCCCTGCACTCGATCACGGACTCCTTATCTGTCTTGACGTTTTTCACTTTTACGCCCTCGACCTCGTCCTTCCCGAGCACCTCGATGACGACGGTGTCCCAGGCGATCTCGATCTTGCTGTTGCCTTTTGCGCGTTCGGCCATGATCGCCGAGGCCCGCAACTGGTCGCGGCGGTGTATCATCGTGACCTTGCTGGCGAATTTCGTTAGGAACACTGCCTCCTCGACCGCGGAGTCCCCACCGCCTATCACGACCACCGGGACATCCCTGTAGAAGGCACCATCGCAGGTAGCGCATGCGGTGACGCCCTTTGCCATTAGCCTCTGCTCCGACTCGAGCCCGAGCCATCTTGGAGACGCGCCTGTTGCGACGATCAAAGATTTAGCGGCGATATTCTCGCCTGACGATAGCGTCAGCTCATGCGGTCCGCCATCCTTCAGGACAGAGGATTTAAGAGACTCGCCCTTGACCTTGGCTCCGAAACTTTCGGCCTGCTTACGCATCCTCTCCATCAGCTCGAACCCGTTGATAGCCTCGAAGCCTGGGAAGTTCTCGATGTCGGTAGTCTGCGTGAGCTGTCCCCC
The DNA here is from genome assembly GCA_964486565.1 of uncultured Victivallales bacterium. GTDB lineage: Bacteria > Verrucomicrobiota > Lentisphaeria > Victivallales > JAADHT01 > JAFGFR01. The sequence goes on along the minus strand of CAZANS010000040.1, from coordinate 4,197 downwards.
GGGGAGGGGGCCTGCGAGCACCAAGGGGTCGAGCCGTCCCCTTGCCGCATATACCGCCGCCGTGTAGCCGGCCGGGCCAGTCCCAACAATTACAAGATTCTCCATAGCCTGCTGTCCCTTATATGTTTACCCTAGTTCTTATCTCACAAATTCCAACTTGTTTAGAGTTTAGGATTTCGAGCTTCGATTTTTTTGTATTGTCTATTCCGGCTCATAGAGGACCCTGGCCCTGATGGTGTACTTGACTTCGCGCAGCTCGCGAGAGATATCCTCGCCAAGCATCCCCTCAATGTCCCCGACGAGATAGCCAACGTTGTCCACGGTCTGGAGATATTGTGCCGCGATATTGATGTTGTGCCTTGCGAACACCTTGTTGACAGCCTGGAGGACGCCCGGCATGTTCTTGTGGATATGCAGGAACCGGCTCATGTTTTTTCTTGGAGGCAGGGAGACCCCCGGGAAGTTCACCGCCCCGGCGGTCGAACCGTTGTCGCTGTATCTGACCAGCCTTTCAGAGACCTCCATGGCGATATTCCTCTGGGCCTCGCGCGTGCTTCCCCCGATATGCGGGGTTAGTATGACATTCTCGAGATTCCTGAGAGGGCTGTCGAAGTCCTCCTTGTTGGACGACGGCTCACGAGGGAAGACGTCAATCGCCGCCCCGCCGACCCTTCCGCCTCTTAGCGCCTCAGACAGTGCATCCACATCCATGATGTCCCCTCTGGATGCATTGATGATGCAAGCCCCGTCCTTCAACATTGCGATCTCGTTTTTGCCGACGAGGCCTCTTGTTAGGGGTGTTGATGGGACGTGCAGTGTAAGCACGTCGGCGTTTGGTAGCATGTATTCGAGATCCGGCGCGGGCATGGCGTTGCCCAGCCTGAGCTTGTCGGCGATGTCATGGTAGAGCACACTCATCCCCAGGGATTCGGCAAGGAGGCCCACCTGTGAGCCGATATGGCCGTAGCCTACGATTCCGAGGGTCTTGCCTCTGACCTCGTAGCTTGCCGAGTCGGACTTCTCCCAGATGCCTTTATGGGCCTTTAAGTTTTTTCTGGGGATGTCGCGTAGCAGCATGACTATCTCTGCGATGACCAGCTCTGCGACGGAGCGGGTGTTCGAGAACGGGGCATTGAACACTGGGATGCCGTGTCTTGCCGCGCTGTCGAGGTCAACCTGGTTTGTCCCGATGCAGAAGCAACCTATCGCGAAAAGTTTGGACGAGTTTTGGAATACCTTGTCTGACACGACAGTCTTTGAGCGGATGCCGATGATGTGGAAGTCCTTGGCGGCCTCGACAAGCTCGTTTTCCGGGAGGGCCTTCTTCTGGTACTCGACGCTGTTGTACCCGTTCTGCCTGAAAATCTGTACGGCACATTTATCTGGCGCCTCGAGCAGCAGAATCCTGATCTTGTCCTTGTCTAAAGTATATTTTCTCATGAATCCAGCAGCTTTGTTTCTTGTTCACGGTTAACATTCCGCTGTCTTTAAACCGTTAACGCCTATTATTTCAGGATGGCGGCGCGAAATTCGCAACCGCACTTTATGCCCGCATTTCACAGCGGAGTATCAGAGCCCTTCGCGCTCGTCCATGCCGAACATGATGTTGAAGCACTGCACCGCCTGCCCGGAGGCACCTTTTGTGAGGTTGTCTATCGCGGAGGTCACGATTAGCCTGCCAGTATGGACATCGAGAACAAAGCCTATTTCGCAGAAGTTGGTCATCGTGACGTTTTTGGTGTCGGCAAGTTTCCCGTTAGGCAGGATTCTTACAAACGGTTCCGACCCGTAGGCCTCGTCATATACAGATGCGATTGCATCTTGGCATGCCGCCCCGGCGGGGTTGAAGAGCAAAGTGGAGTTGATCCCTCGGCTTACCGGCACGAGATGCGGGAGGAAATTTATCTTCACCTCGCATCCGGCGGCGTCGCCGAGTTCCTGCTCGATCTCCGAAAGGTGCCTGTGACCCGAGACGGAGTATGCCCTGAGACTCTCGTTGCACTCGGGGAAGATGTATGGCAGGTCAACTTTCCTTCCTGCCCCGGTGACCCCGCTCATGCTTGATACGACTATCCCCTCAGGCGACACTATCCCCCTCTTGATAAGTGGTAGCGCGGCGAGAAGTATGCTGGTCGGGTAGCATCCGGGACAGGCTACGAGCGATGCCCCGCGTATGCTGTCGCGATAGAACTCCGGCATGCCGTAGACCGCCTTGGAGAGAAGCTCGGGAGCAGGATGATCCTGGCCGTAGTATCTCTTGTAGACCTCCGGGTCTCGCACCCTGAAGTCGGCGCTGATGTCAATGACCTTGACCCCTTTTTCAAGCAGCGGTGCCGCGAATTCCGCAGCCAGCCCGTGCGGGAGTGCCAGAAATGCAGCCTGCGCTGATTCCGCGATCCTGGCCGCATCTGGACTGCTGAACGCCAGCGTATTTTCTGAGAAACGGGGGAATACTGCGGCAAGTCTCGCTCCGGCATGCTGGCGCGAGGTGACTTCTGTGATCTCGCAGTACGGGTGTTTTGACAGGATCCTGAGCAACTCCTCCCCGGAATAGCCTGACGCACCAACAACTGCTGTCTTGACTTTTTCCATCGGGAAAAGCAACTTTTAGCGTTTGGAGAACTGGAAACGCTTGCGTGCGCCTGGACGGCCTGGCTTCTTGCGCTCCTTCACCCTTGCATCTCTTGTGAGCATGCCGCAATCCTTGAGCACCGGACGGTATGAATCGTCCTTCTTGATCAGCGATCTCGCTATACCGTGGCGCAGTGCGCCGGCCTGGCCGACCAAGCCGCCGCCGGATATGTTCGCGTCAATGTCTATGCCACCCTGTGTCCCAGTCACTGCCAACGGCTGGCAGACGAAGCCCCTTAGAGCCTCGGAGGGAAGATACTCCTCGATCTTCTTGCCGTTGATCTTGATAACGCCTGTCCCCGCGGAAATCCGCACTCTCGCCGTGGCACACTTCCTGCGCCCGGTCGCCCATATCTCTTCGCTTTTTAGAGTAGATGCCATTTCAGTATTTCCTTAATTATGACTGCATATTGACAAGCTCTGGCTTCTGCGCTGCATGGGGATGCTCGCCCCCTGCGTATACTCTGAGCTTTTTGAACTGTGCGCGCCCAAGCCTGCCGTGCGGAAGCATTCCCCATACGGCATCCTTTACGAGGCGCTCGGGCTTGGTGGCTCTGATCTCGGATGCCGGACGTTCCTTGAGCCCGCCGCGATAGCCCGAAAAGTCCGTGTAGATCTTATTCTCCTCCTTCGTGCCGGTGAGCACAACTTCCTTTGCGTTGATCACAACCACATGGTTCCCGGTGTCGAGATGCGGGGTGTAGGTAGGCTTGTCCTTGCCTCTGAGGGCATCTGCGATCTTAACGGCCAGCCTCCCGAGAGGCACTCCGGCCGCATCGAACAGAACATGCTTGCGCTCGATCTCGCCGACCTTGGGCAGATATGTCTTCATAGTTCGTTTCCAGTTTTAAAGTTTCCACACTCACTACATGCCAAAAATGATCAGGGATTTTTATCCTAACGCATTTTTCCAGTTTGTCAAACTCCAATGCGAAAATCTTTCAGCTTATTTTTCTGGTCATTTCAGTAGATGTCGAGAACTTGTTTTTCTAGACCTTTGATTTTGAGTGTCTCGCCGGCGAGGAAAAGCGATCCGGTGACGAGACATCTGGAGCGAGAGTGTATCGCGAGGGCTTCGGCGGGAGCAGAGGCTTTGACTGCCGGCTTGCTCGAGAATCGGCGCAGTATGCCTTCGAGCTGGTCTGGCGCCGCCGACTGCCTTCGAGCGTTTATCCGGGTGAAGATGAAGCTTTCGGCAATCGGTTCAAGCGTCCTTAGCAGGCCTTCGGTGTCCTTGTCGGCGAAGGCGGCGAAGACGATTGTGAACTTTGCCCCCGGGAACTCTTGCCGGAGAAGCTTTGCCAGCGCGAGCGTGCCCTGGGGGTTATGCGCGCCGTCAACAATGCATCCGTCGTCCAGAATATGGAAGCGCGCGGGCCAGCACATCTTTGAAATGCCACGGAACGCTTTGCCTGCAGGGAAATCGAACTTTTTGGAGAGGTGTCGCAGCACGGCCTGTGCAAGGTTTCGGTTTATCATGCGGTAGTCATTGGACTCAGCGGGAGTGGAGCATTTGCCCAAAGATCGGAAGAGCACACGTCTGAACTCCAGTCACTCTCGCGCATC
>CAZANS010000039.1:0-12516 GCA_964486565.1 uncultured Victivallales bacterium | reverse complement strand
GTAGTCTTTTGGTAGGGTGTCTCTGATTTTCTCGCTCATGGTGTCCATCAGCTTCCCGCTGCTGATGCCTGGAGCCGCCGCGGCTGTCAGGTCGGCGGACATCGCCTGGTTGAACCTCGTGATCTGTCTTGGCCCGGAGATGAACGAAGCCCTTGCGACAGTGTTCAAGGGGACAAGGTCGCCGTCATCGTTGACAATATTTATCGATTCCAACACCGCTACAGTGCTCCTGAATTGAGCGTCGGACTGAATCTTCACCTTGAACGCATAGCCGAAAAGGTTGAAGTCATTCACATAATAAGACGCCAGCTTGCTCTGGAGAGTGGAGAACACGCGGCTGACGGGAACTTTCAACGCCACGCACTTCGCCCTGTCGAGATCGAGGTGGATCTGCGGTGTCTCGGCCTCGTAGGTGCTGAACGCGAACATTGACTCCGGCATCATGTTCAGGACGCCGAGGAGCCCCCTTGTGGCGAACGCAAGCTCCTGCGGCGACTGGTCTCCTGTGGCCTGAAGCATCGCGCTGACACCGCCAGTGACACCAAGCCCCATTATCGCCGGCGGCGTGAATACATTTATCTGAGCCTCGGGGACGGTAGAGAAAACTCCAAACAACGCCCCTCTTATGGCCTCGATATGCAGGTGGGGGGCCTTCCTCTTGCCCCAGTCGTCAAGGATGATGATCACCATCGCCATGTTCTCCCCTTTTCCGCCGATCATGCTGAATCCGCTTATCCCTACGACATTGCGGACTCCCGGGACGGATTTCGCCATTTCCGTGGCCTTCAGCACAGCACTGTCAGTTCTTTTTAGAGTCGCTCCCGGCGGAAGCTGGAGCGCACAGAAAAGCACGCCTTTGTCCTCCTGCGGAAGAAACTCGGTCGGGCTGACCCTGAAGAAAAAATAGTTCGCCCCAAGCGTGATCGAGATCAGAAACAGAGTGATGATCCCACGCCTGACTATCATGCCCGAAAGAAAAAGATGGGTCTTTGAGGAATAGGACAGCAGTCGGTTGAAAAACTTGAAAGGCCCCCGCGGCGGCTTGTGGGGCCTGAGCAGTATGGCGCAGAGAGCCGGGCTGAGCGTAAGGGCATTGATCGTCGAGATGATCAATGCCGCGCACATCGCGACGGCAAACTGACGGTATATCACCCCGACCATGCCGCCGATGAAGCCGATAGGCGCGAAAACGGCAATAAGCACCAGCGTGGTTGATATGATCGCCCCGGTGACCTGCCGCATCGCCTTGTGCGCGGCATCGAAGGGCGACAAGCCCTCCTCCTCGATCAGGCGTATCACGTTCTCCACCACCACAATCGCGTCGTCAACCACGGAGCCTATCGCCAGGATGAGCGCGAAGAGCGTGAGCACGTTTGCGCTGAATCCGAGCAGGTACAGGCAAGTGATGCTGCCTATAAGGGATACCGGGATGGTGACCGATGGTATCAGGGTGGCACGCCAGTCCTGGAGGAATACATAGGTGATCAGGATCACGAGCACAAGGGTGAGGCAGAGCGTGAACACTATCTCTCTCATTGTGGTTCTGACAAAATTCGTCGGGTCGTAGGCCACGGTATAGCTGAGCCCCTCCGGGAAGAACTCCGAAAGCTCCTCAAGCCTCGCCTTCGCCGCATCTATGACCTGCAGCGCGTTCGCGTCGTCGTTACGGTAGATCGCCAGGGCCACGCAGGATTCGCCGTTGAAGAAGCTGCTGTCGGAATACTGGCTCGCACCTAGCTCCACACGGGATATGTCGCCCAGGGTTATCTGCCTGCCACCTTCGGCACTCCTGACCACGATCCTCGAGAACTCATCCTCGGTCTTCAGCCTGCCCTCGGTGTTGATCTTGTACTGCACATAGTCGTTGCTGTGCTCCGTGCCCACCGCGCCGACCGCAGCCTGGATGTTCTGCTCCCTGATAGCCTGCGCCACCTCCTCGGGAGATATCTTCAAGGCCCTCATGCGGTTCGAGTCCATCCATACACGCATGCTGTAGTCCAACACGCCGAAGATTGTCGCGTTGCTGACTCCGTCAATCCTCGCGAGCTCGTCCCTCACACGCATCCGGACATAGTTGCTCAACGTGAGCTTGTCAAGGCTGGAGTTGTCTGAAGAGAACACTATCACCCCGAGCATGTCGCCCGACTGCTTCGCTATGTTTATCCCCAGATTCACCACCTCCGCCGGCAGGAGCGGCTCGGCACGCTTTATTGCATTCTGAACGTTGACCTGCGCCATGTCGGTGTTCGTCCCCGACTCGAATGTCACCGTGAGCATATAGTTCCCCTCGTTGTCGGAGGAGGACTTGAAGTATATCATCTTCTCGACCCCGTTGATCTGCTCCTCGATCGGTGAGGCGACCGTTTCCGCCACGACCTGGCAGCCTGCGCCGGGGTATGATGCCATCACGACGATTTCCGGGGGCGCGACCTCCGGATACTCGGCGACAGGGATGATGTTTATGCATATCGAGCCGGAGATCAGGATCATCAGCGATATCACGATCGCCAGACGAGGCCTCTTTATGAAGACTGCTGATATCATTTCTGCTCAGTGCCCTCGCTCTGTGTCGCCGGCGGCATCGTCGGCGGCGCGGCACCAGTATTGACGGCAAGCCCGGGAGCAACCTTGTGGATACCCTCGATTATCATCATCTCCCCTTCTGCAACTCCCGAAAGGACCGTGTAGAAATTGCCCACCACACTACCTAGCTTGACATCGCGCCTCTCCGCCTTGCCATCCTCGCCCACGGTATACACAAAGCTGCCTTTGTTGTCGGTGAGTATGGATGAAAGCCTCACTCCAGCAAGAGGCTTCTCCTCCTTCTGTGAAAGCACGGCGTTGACATACCCCCCGGGGATAAGCATCTCGTCTTTGTTCGGCACTCGCATCCATACAGATATCGTCCCGGTGTTAGTGTCAACGACGTTGTCAACAAACTCAATCACACCCTTCTCCGGATACACCTTGCCGCTGGCAAGGATGATCTTAACTTCCAGGCTCTCATGATGTTGCGTGTAAAGCTCGTAAAGCTCCTGGAATATCCGCTCGCTCAGGGAGAACTTGATCCTCACAGGATCCATCTGCACAACACGGGCGAGGGGAGGGGAGTTGATGTCAACATAGTTCCCGCGCGTCATCTTCATCTTCCCGATCCTTCCCGATATCGGAGATGAAATCCGTGTGTAGCCCTGCTGGGTCTTGACGATCACCAGCTCGGCCTCCACAAGCTGTAGTTTGGCACGGCTGAAGCTGACATGCCTCTGGGATTCCTCAAACACTGACAACGACACCGCATCCTTTGCCGAGAGCACCTTCTGCCGCTGATACTGGCTCTCGGCGAACTTCAGCTCGGCCTCGACCTGCTCCAGCACCGCCTCAGCCCTCGCCACATGGGCATTGTAGGTGGCATCCTCGATCTCGAAGAGTAGGTCCCCCTCCTCGACCGTCGCCCCCTCGGTAAAATGAACCTTATTTATGAAGCCGGCTATCCTCGCCTTTATCTCCACCTCCTCGATCGCCGTGACAATCCCGACATAGTCGCCCACAGGGCTTTCCCTGATAAGCTCCACCTTCTCCACCGTCACCGCTGGCGGCGGCATCTGCGGCATCCCCTGCGCCCAGACTGAAACAGCGATGAACGACAGCGACATCGCCGGCGCCCGTAAAATCAATACCATAAAATCCTTCATTCTCATCGCAACAAGTCTCCTTTTCTCCCGGAATATTTTATGCTGGCCTTGATTCCAGCCATCAGGTTGCCGACTATCAGATCAAGGTTGTCGGAGCCAAAATCCCGATTCCCCGTGAAGTGCCTAACCAAAGAACGCTTGTCCGCAAACATCAGACCCAACGAGACAACACCCAATACACATATACTGAGATCCTCTCGGGTCCTCAGATCGCCGTAGCTCAGAAGATCCCTCAGTGCCTCCAGCCTGGGCGCCAGAAACCTCTCATACACCGCAGGAAAACTCTCGGATGGATTCAACTCCTCATAGGCTAGAAGCTTCAGAAGATTACGCTCTTTCCTGTCCGAACTAGTGCATTTCTCAAGCATCCGCCTTACGATCAACTCTATACGTCCATACCACTCCGACTCGTCACGAGGCTTCACTCCCACCACATCAAGCCAGTCCCCATCGGTATGATCAAACAAATACTCGAATACCTGCTCGTACAACTGAGCCTTGCTCGAAAAATGATAGTTAACCGCAGCAACATTCACACTAGCCTTCGAACAGATCCCACGTATCGTCGCCGTATTATAACCATACAAGGCAAAATCCTCCGCAGCAACCTCAAGTATCCTATCCTTCGTCCCTCTCATCTCTATACCTCAACAAGTTGACCGCCAATAAATAGATTCAAACATGCGTTTAAGTCCTTAATTTAAAACTTATGTTTGAAAATTCAAGCCAGCATGGCAAGAAATGTTGTCGGGGCCAGGGGATTGGAGTTTCATTGTTCCCTTTGCATTCTGGTGCTTGACGACGACCCTGATATCCTGAGCCTATTTCAAGGTGGATTCCTATAGGAATTCCGCGGCTGCCGCTGAGAGTGCGCTGCGTTCACTCTTGAGCAGGGTCACGTGCCCGTGTATGGTGTGGTTCTTGAATCTTTCGGATGCGTAGATCAGTCCGTTGCTCTCCGAGTCGAGATAGGGGTTGTCTATTTGGAAGGGGTCGCCCGTGAGCACGACTTTTGTGTCCTCACCGGCGCGGCTGACTATCGTCTTGATCTCGTGGGGCGTGAGGTTCTGGGCCTCGTCCACGATTATGTACTGCCTGGGTATGCTCCTTCCGCGGATATATGTCAGGGCTTCCAGCTCGATGATGTCGTTTTTGACTAGGTCGTCAACGTTTTTCCTGCCGGACTGCTCCTTTTTCTCGGAGTGCATCAGATAGTCGAGGTTGTCGAAGATCGGCTGCATCCAGTTGAAGAGCTTCTCATCCTTGTCCCCGGGGAGGTAGCCGATATCCTTTCCCATCGGGACGATAGGCCTTGAGACGAGTATTTTCTGGTATTTCTTTGCGTGGATCACTGATTCGAGAGCGGCCGCCAGTGCAAGGAGAGTCTTGCCGGTCCCCGCCTGCCCGACAAGGGTGACCAACTGGGTCGAGGGATCGAGGAGCAGGTCAAGAGCCATCCTCTGCTCCTTGCTTCTCGCAGATATGTTCCATGCCTTCTCGTACTGCGGGGAAAGCTGCTTGAGCATCGTCTTGCCCGACGCCCTGCCCAAAGCCGTGTGCTTCGGGTTCATGTCGTCCCTGATCAGCACGAACTCGTTCGGCAGCAGGCTCTCGTCAGGCAGCTCTATATATCCGTTAGAGTAGAAGGCGTTCACGTCCTTTCCGGGCATATCTATCTCACGGCAGCCCGAGAAGAGGGTGTCAACCTTGATCTTCTCGTTCTCGAAGTCCATGACGTTCAACCCCAGTGCGTCGGCCTTGATGCGTACGTTGATGTCCTTGGATACGAATCTGATGTCATCCCCCTTCTTGCGCAGGGAGCATGCCACCCTCAGGACCCTGTTGTCTGGGAGGCCCATGTCAAGCTCGGCATCCGGGATGATGCCTTTGCCTGTGATGATCTGCAGCGTGCCTGAGGGCTTTCCGTTTTTCTCGTTGCCGAGAGGCACTCCGTCGCCCAGGCTGCCTTTTGAGCGTAGCTGATCCAGCATCCTGATGACTTCCCTGGCATTCCTGCCGAGCTCGTTGTTCTGGGACTTGAACTTGTCAAGTTCCTCGATCACGATCATCGGGAGTATTACCCGGTTGTCCTCGAATGACTTTATCGAATGGGGATTGTGGAGAAGGACGTTTGTGTCCAGCACATAGGTCTTGATCATTTGACTCCCTTCTGTAAATATGTTTTTCCCGGGAAACTTCCTGCCATGCCTCCAGGGTCGCTGTAAATCGCCTGCGTCACTGTAATTTCCTATGACAATGCGAAAAAACAATTTCAAACAGGAAATATGCGGGAAATATTTTTCCACGCTTGCAATCTCAGGCAGTGCGGGCTAGTTTATATTTATGTTGTATTTTCCGTTTAGGGTTATGGTGTGCTTGTTTTTGCTCGGGGGGTTGTCAACCCCTGTCCGCGGAGAATTGGTGTATTTCGCCAGTGTCGAGAGCAGACAATGCGGTTTCATCGCCAAAGACGGGGAATCCTATTACGCATATACCAGTCAGTATGCTCTCATGAGCCTTGGGGCATTCGCCGTGCAGACTTTGTCGGGAGTGACGGTGCAGACGGATGAGCCTCTTGAGCTTTCTTTCGACAGCGACATTGCGCGTGTCAAGATCCAGGGTGGCGCTCAGTCCGAAAGGGCGCTGGAGATAGGATCTGTCTCAGATATCGGCGACGAGATAGTTGTTCATTCCGTGCTGCGTTCCAAGAACGTTGACACCAAGAACCCCTGCAAGGTTTCCGGTATGGGAGTCTACTATCTTGGTTTGGGAATTGATACAAAGGATGATGTCGCCGGCGCCCCGGTGCTGGACTCCGAAGGCAAGGTCGTAGGTGTCGCCTCGAAGGGCTATGACGATTTCGATATCGCCTCGCATTGGAACGAGGGGAAGGTCAAGCTGGTGAGGAGCCCAAACAAGGTGGCATCGCGTCTTGATGCCCCGATCAAGTGGGTTTCCCCTGAAGATGCCGGGTTCGTGAGGGCCGCTTCCGAAATCGCGAGTTCCGCGGTTCTCATGCAGGAGTTCCTGCCGCTTTTGAACTTTTGGTGCGCCAACCCCTACCGGAAGATTCCGGATGATGTGACGATACCGAGAGAGTTGGGGGCATGGGCTAGAGACCACAACAACAAGACAAAGGCATACCATACATTGATTCCACGGATAAAGAGCGACCCGGTAGGCAGAAGGGCTCTTTTGATTAGCCTCATGAAAGCAACCAACGATCGCTCTGTCAGGCTTGTAAAGTTCCCCAAAAGCAGGATGAGGCAGATGCAGATACAATGGCAGACACCTTTTCTGCGCTTCCGAGGCAACAAATATCTTGACAACTGGAAGCGTGTTGACGAATTGATGGAGGCCAGGATCGTTGACATGGCCTATCGGGGCCCCCATACGTTCACACCTTAAGGAGCCATGGGAAGTGGAAAGTAGAATCACAGCCAAGCTATTGCTGTCGGCACTGATGTTGACAGTGTCTCTTACGTCTCTGTCTGCCGCCCCGTTCGCCGAGGTGTCGCGGAATTTCGCCGTCCTTGAATCGAGGGAAGGCGGGGAGTACCTTTGCGCGATAGTCAATATGGACGGTGGTGTTTTCGCCGTGGCTTCACAGTCGCTTTTCTTCGATCCCGTCCCCGTCTTCAGGCTGAAGGCATTCAATACTGGTGAGGTTCTGAGGCAAGCATCTTTCGAGTTCGCCCTCCAGGGTGATTTTGTCCGGGTCAAGCTTGACGAGAGTCAGGTGGATGCTGGGATGGGGCTTGGTGAAAATCCGCAAATGGTATATTCCATAACCGAGAACGATGGGATTGTGTACCGTTCCGAGGCAAAGGGTGGAAATCTTTACAAGGACTCGTTCAGATGCGCTCCCGGATCGCCTGTGCTCGATTCGGACGGACGCTTCGTCGGCGTGGCTTCACGCACCGACGACGGCATAGGGGAAATCGAGCTGGCGGCAGCAGTTCTTGGCTCTGACGTGAAGTGGCAGGCGGCAAGTCCGCAGTCTTTCGCAAAGCAGGCCTTCTTGCTGCGGGAGCTAAGGGATTTATACAAGGCTCTCAGCCATGCACACAGGCACAGCGGTATCAACCGTTTCATAGAGATAGATGCCAATTCCCACAGGCAGCTCTTGCCATGGCTCAAAGATCAGAACGTCAAGGCTCTCGCCAATTCCCTTGCGAAGCCCACGCGCGAGGATGCCATGCGGGAGCATAGGGCCAGATGTCTTCACTACACGAATCTCCGGCGGCTTGCCGTCTTTTTCTCAAGCAGCGCGATCTCTGTGAGGCAGGGCAGATGGCCCAGCGAGTATCTGAAGGAGAACGCCCAGAAAGTATTCGATCTTCATGACAAGGCGACGCAGAAAATTCAGGCGGAGTTAAAGGTCATGTTGGAAAGGCACCCCTCTGTCAAGGAAATATGACGACCATGTCCGGCCATCTGCGCACACGCCTTCAAGAGCTGAATCTGCGAATCTCGCAGGCCGCCGCCAGGTGCGGGAGAATCGCAGATGAAATCAAACTTGTCGCGGTGAGCAAGACAGTCGGAGCCGAGGCAGTCATGGCCGCCTACGAGGCGGGACAACGGCGTTTCGGCGAGAACCGCGTGCAGGAGCTTGCTGCGAAGGCACCCGCTCTCCCGGACGATATCGAATGGCACCTAATAGGCCATCTCCAAGGCAACAAGGCCGCGGCCGCCGTAAGGCTCGCAGGTGTCATAGAGTCTGTTGACTCGACAAGGCTTGTCGAGCGTCTGGGGCGTCTGGCAAAAGAATCAGGGGTGGTCAAGGATATCCTCCTTGAATTCAACATTTCCGGAGAGGACACCAAGTACGGGGCATCCCCAGAGGACGCTCCCGGATTGGTGGAGAAGACCCTTGAGCTTCCCGGGATAAGGCTGCTCGGCATGATGACGATGGCACCTTACGGGGCGGATGAGTGCGAACTTCGCAAGGTTTTCTCCGGCCTCCGCTCTCTTCGGGGCAAAATGGAGGACCGCTTCGGCATCCGCCTCCCGGAGCTCTCGATGGGAATGAGCGGGGACTTCGAGACTGCCATTGAGGAAGGCGCCACGATCGTCAGAATAGGAGCGGCAATCTTCCAGTAAAATCGGTGGCCGGTGGTTTCCATGAGACCTGTTCACGGTTCACTGTTACTGATTTTCCTGAAACCTGACACCTGCCTAACCCAAGTTTCGCACTAAAAAAAATCGAAAAATTTTTTGAGTTCAAAATCTCAATCACCTAATTATCCATGATTTGTAAGTCGTTGATTATCAACATGTCTTTTTTTAGGTGCGAAAGATAGGCTAATCTGTCAGCTCGGAGCAGCCGAGAGGGAAGACGTTGAAGCCTATTTTGCGCAGTGCCTTGTGGTCGAGAATATTCCTGCCGTCGAAGATGAACGCTGGCTTTTTCATGCTGTCGAATATCTTCTTGTAGTCGTAGCTCTTGAACTGCCCCCATCCCGTGACTAGCATGATGGCATGAGCACCTTGTGCAGCTTCGTATGGGCATTCAGGGAATTCCATCTTGCCTTCGATGCCGGCGAGATCGTCCTTGGCGTTTTGCAGCGCCTCAGGGTCGTGAATCGCGAGTTCCGCATGCTCGTCGAGCAGCATTTTGGACACTTGTATGGCCGGGGCCTCGCGCGTGTCGCCGGTGTCGGCCTTGAATGCGAAGCCGAATACCGCGATTTTCTTTCCGGCCACGGTGTTGAACATGCTCTTGACGGCGCGTTGGACAAACCTGCGCTCCTGGTAGTCGTTTATCTTGACCACCTGCTCCCAGTAGTCGGCCACCTCGCCTAGATTGTACTGCCTGCAAAGATAGACCAGATTAAGGATGTCCTTCTTGAAGCATGACCCGCCGAAGCCGACGCCGGCGCGGAGGAATTTAGGCCCGATCCGGGAATCCATCCCGACCGCCTCGGCCACCTCGTTGATGTTCGCGTCGGTCTTCTCGCAGAGCGCCGATATGCTGTTGATCGAGGATATCCTCTGGGCCAGCATCGCGTTCGCCACGAGCTTGGAAAGCTCGCTGCTCCAGACGTTTGTTGTCTTGATCCTCTCCGCCGGCACCCAGTGGGCGTAGATGGCGTATATCGCCTTGAGCGCCTTTTTCCCGCGCTCGTTCTCCATTGTTCCGATAAGCACCCTGTCGGGGTTATCGAGGTCGGACACCGCGGTCCCCTCGGCCATGAACTCCGGGTTGGACACCACGTCGAAATGCAGCCCTTTGGTGTTGGAGTCGAGTATCCGCTGCATGGCTTCGGCTGTCTTCACGGGAAGCGTGCTCTTCTCGACGATGATCTTGTCCTCTTCGGCATATTCAATGATGTCTCTGGCAGTCTTCTCCCAGAACTCGAGGTTGGCCGCCATCCCGGCACCCTCGCCGAAGGTCTTGGTCGGCGTATTGACGCTGACAAAGATTATCTTGCACTCGGATATCGCCTTGCGAAGGTCACAACTGAAGAAGAGGTTCCTGCCCCTTGCCCTCTCGACGACCTCCTGCAGCCCAGGCTCGTATATCGGAAGACGTGGGGAGTTCCAGGCCGCTATCCTCTCCTTGTTGACATCAACAACTGTCACCTTGTAGTCCGGGCATTTGTCCGCTATCACGGCCATCGTCGGGCCGCCAACATAACCCGCGCCTATGCAAAGAATGTTTTTCTCTTTATCCATCATGCTATCCTATTCTCTCATCGCCAGAGTTAAAAATGAAAACACGAATATAGCACCCCGATGGGAAATTAACAGCCACATGGCGAAAAAACCATTGTTGTTTTTTTGCGCCGGAGACACTCTGGCTTTGCTCTGCTAGCTATGCCTGACACAGCCGGCGGGAGTGAAAGCGGTGCTGGAACAGCAGCACCGCAGTCCAAAGACGGCTTGCGCCGTTGGGGTTCGCATGTTCTGTCGCTGGTCATCAACCGAACCAACCGGAGAAATACTGCGTCCCCAAACGTGCACGGGGAGTTTTGAAATTGGCTCTCTTGAAAAAGTTGGCCGAAGTGATAGTGTAGTGTATGTTTTTATTGGTTTGTTGCGGGATTCCCTTGGCGTGTGTATGTTTTGTGCCGGAGCCCTGGTACAATCTCAGGAGGGCAGATGAATGCAGATTTGATCCTTGTTGGCTTCTTTTCCCGCAGTCGGGCTTTATGCCTGCTTTTATTTATGGGACTTTTTGTCCTGCCGCATCCCAGCTTGGTGGCACAGGCAAGGTTGCGCCTGGGTTCAACGGTTGAATTCTCGAGCGTAGGTCTGAAGATGCGTCTTCCCAGAGATGCTTCCCCAAAACCCTTGAGTTCCCTGACGACGCATACCTTGAATTTCATTCGTGGGGGCGAGAAGGGGCAGATAGCCACCCACTCCCTTAACGACCTCTGGGAAAGAGACCAATGGGTCGGGAGATTCAGCGGCCCGGGATTTGAGGTTTCCGTATACAACATGACTCTCCCCGTGCCGTCGGGGGTTGAGGCATTGCATCGGCAGGGTGGGATTTCATACGTGCTCCAGGAGCCCTATGACGCGTGGAAGTCGAAGCTTCCTGAAAAGAAGCTAGATGACGACCAGATAGCAGGATGGGTGGGGCATTTGCTTGGTAAAGAGCTTAAGTCCCCCCTCGAGCAGACGGAAAGGAATTTTATAAAGGCCGCCACGGGGAGGCAGGTCATCGTCGAGCAAAGCGGGGTGCAGCACTTCTGCTATGTCGTGATGCCCTCGAAGTATCCCGACAATACATTTCTTGTCCATTTCGCGTTCTCGGATGTCGACTCCCCGGAGAAAGTCGTCGGGCAGTGCATGGGGTCAATGGCGTTCTCCCAGCCCCCTAAGAAAAAAGAGGACAAGTCAATCGCCTTGACCACCAGGAAGGTCAACAAAAACACCACCCCCGAGTACGCCGCAAGCAAGGAAAGGGTGATAGGCAGCATCCAGAACCTCAAGGACTGGTGGTATCTGGAGACCGACAATTTCCTGCTGGTCGCGAACATAAAGAACAAGAAGACTGTACGGGAGCTTAACGACGGACTTGAGCGCTCGAGGGGTGTTTTCGAGCAATTCTACCCTGTCTTGAAACCCTTGTCTGCGGTAAGCGTTGCGAAGGCTTTTCAGGAAAGGCAGGAGTACGTGGCTTATGTGGGTCCGGAGGCCGAGTGGACCGGCGGCTTGTGGATGTCCTCCAAGAAGGAGCTTGTTGTCTCCCCGATTGACTGGGGATCAGTCCGGGACCGCCGGAAGATGATGGTCGATGTGATACACCATGAGGCCTTCCACCAGTACATCTACTTTGCCACCGGCGAGCAGCAGACTGCAGTGTGGTTCAACGAGGGCAACGCGACATTCTTCGAGGGTCTGGACTTCAAGGGCAGCAGGCCGGTGATAGAGGAGACGGACAGAGCCGAGACAATGCAGAAGATCTCACAGGCGATAAACATCCCTGCGATGCTCCAGATGGACTACGCGCAGTTTTACGGCGGCAACAGGGAACAGAACTATACCGGGGCCTACGGGCTGATCTATTTCATGTACAAGGGAGCTCCAGTCATGGAGGAGCCGAACACCTATTCCGAGATACCTCGCAAGTACTACGATGCGATTATCGAGCTGCGCGATTCGAGGAAGGCGACTGAGGCGGCATTCGAGGGTGTTGACATGGACAAGTTTGTCGCCGACTTCAGGGAGTTCTGGTCGAACAAGTCCTTGGTGAAGAGGTCTACCAGGCACGATCCTTTCAAGGATCTTGGGAAGAAGTAGTGGGGGACGTGATCGAAGGTTAATGTCCCAAATTTTGTGACGAACACTTATAGTTGCCAATTCCGATATAAAC
>CAZANS010000038.1:3061-12960 GCA_964486565.1 uncultured Victivallales bacterium | reverse complement strand
AACCTGACACCTGACACCTGAAACCTGACACCTGACACCTGACACCTGACACCTGTTCAGCGTTCCCCGGTGGAGAGTGCTTTGAAATATTCGCTGATGATATCCTTGTATCCTTTTGGGAATTCGTCGTTCATTGCTTTCTGGATATCGAGTCTTGCGGCTTTTGGGAGTCCGATTTTTTCGTTTCGAGCCCTGACGTTTGAGTGGAAGGTCGAGCTGGCAGCCTTAAGGCCGTCCAATGCGCGGCTGTGCGCGGTGGAGATTCCCTGCATCCTGGCGTTTCTGGCGGCATCCTCGAGTGACTTCATCTCTACGATTGCGGATCCGAGGTCGCCTGAGGGGAGGTTATGCTCGGCGAGCTTGAGTGCGAGGGTCTCCGCCTGCTGCCTTATCGTGAACTGCTGCTGTGCGAGTCTTTCCATTCTCTGGCGCATCTCCGGCGGCGCTGGGCCTCTGAGGCCCTCTGTCGTGAATCCCGAGAGCTTGCCTCCCCCGGTGGCGCCTCCCGAGTCGGTTTTGGAGCTGTCCTGGATGCTGCCCTGCTCGAAGGGGCTTGGGGTGAGGCGTGAGGGTGTCTGCCTGCCGTCCTTGCCGACGGCCGTCTCCTCGACGATCTGCCCATGGCTTCTGCCTGTCCTGCCCTCCCCTGCCCTGCCGCCGACCTCGTGCTCGTTGGGCAGCCTATTGCCGGTGACCCCCTTTGCGGAGAGGTTGGATATCGAGCCGTCTGCCGCGTCCCATCCGGCGCCTTTGTCGAGTGAGTCCATCCACTGGCTTGTCACGTCCTCGACCTCCTCGGTCATCTCCTCCTCGCTGTCCAGGAGCTCGCCGAATATATCCTCCAGCTCGTCAGGCAGCTCGGCAAGCGGAACGTTCAGGGGGGCTTCGGGATCCTCCATTGACCATTTCTGGAAATCCGGGGTGTCTGGGAGCCATTTCTCGAGGTTGTGCACGAGTTCCTCGGCGGCCTCGATGCCTGCCTGCTCGTGGGGGACGGCGATATCCACCTTCTTCTCGTATAGGCTTTTCTCGGCGAGTTTGACCTCCTGGAAAATCTCGTTGAACTCCTGCGCGATTGAGGAGTCGCTGAAGTCCTGTCCTGGCAGCTTGCTCCAGTCGGTGAGTTTTTCCTCGAATAGGTCCGCCCACTTTGACTGCTCCCTGGCCAGTTCGCCTATGATCTTCTCCTCCTCCTCGGTGAGGTCCTCCGGCACCCTGTCCATGAGTTGTTTGCTGGCCTCGAGGATTTTCTTCTGCTCGCGGAGGTAATCCTTGAGGATATCTTCGAGCATCGAGGCCTCTGCGTCGAATGGTATCGAGGAGTCCTCTGTCTCGGCGAGGGGTTTCGTGTCGTGCCCGGGATCGTCGGAGGCCTTTCCCGTCCGGACAGTCTCAGCAGAGGACATCCTGCCAATAAGCAGAATAAGCTGCTCGAGTATATACTCCTGCCTCGTGACAATCGCACCCGCAGTGCCCTCGATGCCGCGGACGGGATTCTTCAGTGCCTCGATGCTGTCGAGAAGCAGGCCCATCTCGCCTTCGACGATGGTCTTCAACGGCCCTGCCGGGACGGGTGACGGCGAGACTTTCTCCAAGGCGGCGACAGTTTTCCTGCCGTATTCCCGCGCCTTGGACTGCTGGTCGGCGATGCTCTTGGCGTGTTTGCCGACATTTCCGGGGTCCTTGAGGATGTCCTCGATGTTTATGAGGAGGTTTTTACCTATGAAGTTGGCTTTTCTTTGTTCTTTAATGGTTTGTTTGAGGAGTTCGAGTGCGGAGTGCAGCGGGTCGTCGTTTGATAGCGACACCTCCTCGACGGTTCTGATCCTCAGGACGATCGGTTTGGACTCGCCTCTGACTCCCGAGGGGGAGAAGTCGAATGCCGCGGCCTGCAACAGATATGTGCTGCCGGGGTTGAAATGCGGCGGGGCGGCATGTGTCGAGAAGGTCTCCTTGACGCGCCCTCCCCTCCCGGGCGGGCCGATGTAGTTCCATGCCCTGAGCACGGTCGCCGCCTCGGCCTGGTGCTCTATGTCCCTGATCAGCACAGATATGTTCCGTAGCCCGAAATCATCAATTGCCTCGATATCCAGCTCCAGCGGTGCTCCCGGGGAGAGCAGCCGGTTGCGGTCCTCGGTCAAAAACTCGACAAGCGGGGGGCGGTCCTTCTGTATGTTCACTGAGCAAGCACACAACGGGATTTCCCTCCCCGAGCCTTTCTCCTCAACATATATCTGGAACTGGACGGGATTTGCGAATTTCGCATTTATTTTCCATACCTCGTTGGCGCCGGTGAATTCCGTGCGGGAATCGTTGTTAAGCATGTGCATTGAGACCACAGGTTTGTCGAGTTGGATTTGAATTGAGACTTCTGATTCCGGGAGGCATGACAAAGTTGCCGGCGGCCCGGGGAATGACGCCTGCACGCCACCCGTGTAGGCAGGAGGTACAACAACATACTGCGACTTCACTATCTCAGGCCTGCGGAGAACCTTGACGGATATAGACCTCGAATATGCTGTCCCGGCGAATACCCTGAAGGCAAAGGAGTTCTGGACGTTTGCGAAGACATGCCCGTATGCGTTGGACGACTGCGGTATGGGCTTCATGAATGTGGACTGGCTGTTTTTCTCCATCGGCTGGACATATAGCTTCCCCGGCATCCACGATATCTTGGGGATTTGGCTTACTGACTCCTGTCCGTCCCCGGCCCGTGTTGCCCCGATTGCGCATCTTACCGTGACATCCTCGCCCTGGAACACGGTGATGTTGTCATCCGGGATGAGCTTGATGCTTGTCGCCGATGCCGGAGGAAGATCACGCATAGGCATCACGAACCTGAGCAGCGCGTTGGCAGCGAAATTCGGATAGGTGGCCACATAAAGCGCCCAGAGCATCAAGGCGATCAGCAGCATTGCGGCCCACCTTGCGAACTTCGCAAGCTCATTTCTTGCGATGAAGCTCCTGCCCTCGACCATGGACTCCGAGGCCTTCAAGGTCATCTCGACGAATTTTCTCGACTCCTTCGGGATGCTTTCGTTCCGGGCGAGCTGGCAGGAGTTTATGAGCATGTTGTGCGGGATATGGAATTTTTTCTCCATCTCGATGGCGCTTTGCTCTTGGGGGATGGTCCTAATTGAGGGCAGCAGTATTTTTCTGACAAAAGTCGCCGACATGACCAGCGCGCCGGCAAACGAAAGCGGCAGCCTCAGACCCGGTGGAAGCCCAAGAAGATTGTCGAGAAGAAAAAACACAAGCCACAACCCAGAGACAAATAGCGCCCAGAATATGAAATCCATCAGTATGCTCGACATTTTCAAGAATCTGCCGAAACTGCTGATCTTGTTGAACAATACACTCTGCATGGTCTACCTTTCACCTTGTTTCGCGGAATGGATTGCAATCACCGGGTCATGTGTGTCTGAAGGGTTCCTTATCCCCCTGAAAAGCCAACCCTTTGCAGAAAGCAACACTGTTCCAGACTCGGGATCGAACTTCCATCTCTGCACGATCAGGCGCCAGGGGTTTGACTCCTCCCTGTGCAATGAAGTCTTCGCCCTGCGGTTCATGAAGGCCAAAGTGTATACCGTGTCGGGGCGTGGCCTGTAAAGCGACTTGAGCGTCCTTTCGTCAAAGAAATCTGCCATGTCGCCTATGGCTCCTGCGAATTTCGCAAACAAATCCTTGTCGTCATTTGCTGCGCCGGGCCAGAAGACGGTGATGGAGTCCTTGCCCTGCACGGCTGCGATGCAATCGCCTGCGCTTTTGCCGACGGCCAGCGAGCCTCCATCGAGCGACACATCAAGCCTCAGCAGGTCGGGTATCGAGAGAGCTGCGGCCTCGATCCGCTCACCTTCGGGAACTTCCTCGACATTGATTACAGAGGGCTCGGCCTTTGCCGTCCCGTCTGAGCTTTTGCGAGGAAACACGACCTGCTCCGGGTATGTCAGATCCGAGAAGTTCTCCCCCTCCTTCCCGCGGAGCTTGGATTTCAGCACCACGCGCTGCTGCCGCCCTCCTTGAGGCCGCACGAGAAGGACTGTGGAATACAACTGCCCGTTGAGCAACAATCCGTCCCTCAACAAAATGCGACACCTGATGTGCTGCACAGGATAGGGCTCGCCGTATTTCTCCTTCATTGTCTTGCCTGCCTCGGGGAAGAACCACTTCTGCTCCATCTCCTGCTTCTCGGGGAAGAAGACGAACTCCGCTATGTCGTCAACTGACAACATGTGTTTTGTTCCGGAATCGTCGTGGAACTCCAGCTTCTGTTTTGCTGTGGTCGAGATCCTGCCCTCGAGCTTCTCTCCGTTCGAGAAGAACACCGTCCCGGTATCGTCATCGTCTGCGGCACAGACAACAAAACAAAAAAAAAGCACGGCAATCAACAACAAGGGACGCGACCCGTAAACCACGGGGATACCCGAAAAAC
Source organism: uncultured Victivallales bacterium (assembly GCA_964486565.1). Classification (GTDB taxonomy): domain Bacteria; phylum Verrucomicrobiota; class Lentisphaeria; order Victivallales; family JAADHT01; genus JAFGFR01. The sequence continues at coordinate 8,528 of CAZANS010000038.1, read as the reverse complement.
TGAATCGTCGTGCTGTCATACCAGACTGGCCCTCCTTCTTGCAACCCACTCAGCCACAAGCAACAACAGTACAACGAAAAAGAACCATGGCTTATTGTAGACTATGGATGTCTCGACGGTGATTTTATCGGAGGATATGGAGTCTAGGATATCGGTTTTGAGCTGTTCGAACTGGCTCTCGTTGTAGAACTTGCCTCCTGCCTTCGTGGCCAGGGCGGAGAGGTAGGCCTTGTCAACTCCGATGTTGCTGCCCTCGGAGAGCAGCGGCGACACGGGGAAGTTTTTCTCGTATACTTCCATCGAGCCGTCGCGTGAATAGCCTGTGAGAGTGAAAGAATACTCACCCCTCTGGCTGAAGCGCAGCTTCACCAGATGCGTCCCCGGGGAGTCATGCACCCGGCTCACCGGGATCTTGACAGTATCCACGCCGTGCAGCAAGGATGCATGGAACCTCATATCCTGCGCCACCGGGGAGGTGTCGGGGGAGAAAGGCCTGATAACAGCCTCCGCCTCCTCGCCGGGACGATATGAGGGCTTGTCCCACTTGGCGGAAAAGGTGCCCGTGGCCTGCTCCTTGCGAGTGATGTTCCTTACGGCCTGCCTCCAGAACAACGAATGCGCCTCACGCAGGCTGGACTCCTGCGTGGACCATCTCCATAGGGTGTTCGTGGCGATGCCCAGCACCTGACCCTTGCCGTAGGGCATGATTGACACCAGCGGGGTTTTCCAACCCATGTATTCTGCCTCGACGAGGGTTTCTGCCGCAGGTTTTGCGGGTCCCGTGATGTTCAGGCTCTCGACGAACGGGGATTTTGCCTGAGCGACGAGCTGGCGCATTCCGGCGACTACCGGATGCCCAAATGCCCTGGTGGGGATGTCAACCACATAAGCCCCTCTTTTGAGCCCCTGCGGGCGCGTATCGAGCTTCCATGGGAAGAGTATGTCGAGTGCCGAGGCTGCGTATCCTCCTTCTGAGAATGAGTGTTCTCCGCCGAGGAAGATAAGTGCGCCGCCGTTTTCCACGAAAGACTTCAAAGCCTCCGAGCGTGAGTTGTCGAGATATTCGCTGGGGAATGAATCGAGTATGATGATGTCGTAGCGTCTGAGTTGGTCTTGGTTTTCCGGCAGCCCTGAGGCGAGGCTGTCGTCGCCTGGGATCCGGTCGCCCTGGATGATGAAGGAGTCGCCAAGAGTCCTGATTACCGCTGTCAGCGAGACGCCCGGGTCTCTGGCGAGCTCTGCCCTGATCGCACGGAAATTCAAACCCAGGCGGTTGGTGAAGTACATTACATTCAGAGACTCCTTCTGGATATTGACCTTGAACTCTCTAGAGTTGTTGAGCAATGTGAGCTCGTGTGGCATCGTTGCGATGCTGAGTCTGTAGCTTGCGGTGCCCGGCTCCTCCTCCTTCAAGCTGAACGACACCCGGGAAAGCTTCCCCATCATCACGTGTTTTTTCTGCTCGAGCTGCTTCCACTCCCCGCCTTCCATGCGCTCGAGGGAAAGACTCACGGGGAAACCTGCCTGCGGCAGCCCTGCCGCGAGATTCGCAGATATGTCCGCCGAGACATCGAAATTCACTGATTTCTCGGCATCGGCTGGGAATCTGAGGCTTTCGATTGCGAGGTCGTCGTATTCGGTCTCCTCCGGTCCGATTCCCAGCAGGGCCAGCGGCGCGGAGGGGAAGTCAGGTATCTCGACAGCCTCGTCGCCGCCATCGGTCATCACCACCACCGCGCAGAGCTTGTCTGCATCCCCCCTTTTTGCGAGATTCGCAAAAAGCGTCCCGATATCCGTGCCTCTGATTGTTTCCGTGCCCTCATGCGTCGTTTGCGGGGATTGCGAATCTCGCAGAGCGGTGTCGAAGAACAACTGTTCGGTGGTGATTGTGCGGGGCATTGCCGAGACGAGTTTTTTCCTCAGCGATTTTGTGCGTGAAGCCCGGGAGATGCCGTCGCGGCACGCCACCTCCATCGAGGAAGAGTCGTCGGTGACGACAAGCAGTTTATTCCTGACGACAGCCGGTTTCTCGGACACCCATACCGGGTCGAAAAAGGCCATGAAAAGCAAGGCAGCCACGATGATCTTCGGCAGCATCACGGCTGGTATTGCCGGCCGAGCAAGGCGCTGCCGGAGATTCCTCCAGCAAATGAAGATTACAACGATCGCGGCGAGGATGCAAAGAGTCGAGGAAAGCGGGGAAAGCTCGTAATGCCATCTGACTGTCGCGAGCGTCGGGACAAGGCAGGGGCTGAAGGACGAGCCACCCGCACCTCCGCGTGATCCAGACTGAGAACCCTGCTTGAACTTGGCCTTCCCGGGGTTTCCGATAAGAGTCTCGACAAGGATGACAGCCAGCGCCAGTGCCAGGAGCGTCTTGAAATAGTTCCTCCCGGCCCTCAACAAGGAGAACTGCTCCATGAAAGCCTCCGGGTTGCGAAATTCGCAGACAGAATGGTTCACCCCCTGGAGCATGGGCAAGGTTTCCCCGGGGACATATAGCATCTCCCCCTCCCTGTTCGCGGCGGACACTGCGCATACCTGCACAGAGGCGGAGTCGCCGGTTTTGGAGATGGAATATACACCTGCGGCGGGGAATGTTATCTGCGCCGTACCGCTGCAGTTCAGCGGTGCTCCGGCAAGCGATCTGACATCAAAGGGGACGGAGGAGTCCTCGCTGCTGTATTTCTCCCCTGCCTGCAACTTCGCCGGGAGGGCTTCCTGGACAGTGCCCGAGAGGGCCATCTTGTGCGCCATCGGCACGAACCCTGGCTTGAGCGGGAGGTTTGTAGAGATCGGTGAGAAGTCAATTCCGCTGACGAATATTCTCCCCTTGCCCTCGGGACGCGATGCGATGACCGTCTCGCCGTTCTCCATGGCGATGAGCGGGGTGAAGGCGTTTCCCGCATCCAACGCGTGTCCGTTGAACATCAGCAGGTTCTGCAGCACCACATTCCCCGCACTGTCCCTCAGGCCGTCCCAGAATGGCTGGCTTTTTCCCGTGGCCATCATCTTCAGAGGTGCTTTTGGCTGCCCGGGTTGTTGAGTGGCAAGCGGCCTTCCTGGCCTGGCCCCTAGCCACTGCGGGACATTTTCAGTGGACTCCGGTGAGACTGAGGAAGGGAGGACCAATATCGAGCCGCCGCCGGAGACGAAGGCTTTCAATGCCGCAACAGACTGCTCGTCCAATGCCGAGATGGACTGCCATGTCAGGGCGATGAACAGGGGTTTGTCCTCCTGCAAGATTGTCCTGATGTACGCGGGGCTGCAGAACAAGTTGATCATTCCTGAAAGTGCCCCGTCTGGAGCGGGTGCTATGGCTAGCGGCAGGACACCGAAATCCTTCACGTCGCCGCAAAGCGCCACCTTCTTGACACCGGAGCAGTTGAACGCGACAAATGCCTTGTTGTCTCCGGCGAATGAGTCCCCTTCGATCTGCGCGGCGGCCCAGTGAAGCCCGTTGAGCTTTGGGACGATAGTATGATGAACCACCGACTCGCCCCCCGATTGAAGAGCGATCGTCTCGGACCTCGCCGACCCGGAGCTGTCGCGGATGTCAAGCTGAAACTGCGCATCATGCAAACTGTTGTTGACCAAGGTTATCTCGAGCACGGATGCCCGGTTGACGATGAAGCGCGGCTCGAGGAAACGCATCGAAGCGATTGCCGCATTACCCCTTTCCGGGGCCTTCACCGGCATCCTGTGGACCGACAGGTCGAAATTGGTCGAGAGGCTGTCCAGCGCGATTGGCGCCGAGGCCTGCCACTCATGCTGCTGCATGTCCGAGAGCACGTGAATCTCGAATCTGTCGGCGTGTGTTTTCTCGAGGGTTGCGAGTGCTCTGTTCAATGCCGCCGGGATATTGCCTTGCGCCTCGGTCAAAGCGAAATTGTCCAGCGATGCCTTGAGAAGATTCTTGTCGCCTGTGCATTCTGCCGGGAGGGATGCTGCTGGGTCTTCCACTGTCAGAATCAATGCCGCGCGGTCGCCGCCGCCCATCGAGGCGATGATTTTCCCTGCTGTCTCGACGGCAAGCTCGAAATTCGAGCGTCCACCGGAAAAACCCTCCATGCCCATCGAGGAAGAATTGTCTATGACGATCGCCATCGAGTGCCTCGTGCCCTCACTTTTTGTCCCGGTGGCCACAATACCGGACAAGGCCAGAAGCAGAAGCGCGATAAACAGCATCCTCGCCAGAAGAAGAAGATACTCGCGGATTCTCCGTCTCGCGCTGAAACGCCTGTCAATCATGAGGAAGAACATGAATGATGGGAACTTCACCGGCTTCCTGCGTAGCCTGTAGTAAAGATGGAATACCAAGGGCAGCAGGGCGACAGGCAGCAGCCAGATGAAAAGCGGGTTTGTGATTGCCAGAGTCATGCCCTGAGTGTCCTTTTGTGAATCGCCTCGACGGCGGGGACTGAGGTGTTGTTCAAGGAGTAGTCCACGGAAAGCGAGGCGCAGCCTGCACGTATGGTCTGTATGTAGTGCTCCACCGAGGCGCTGTAGGCATCGCGAATCTCGTCGGCGTTGACCAGCATCCTTTTCCCGGTCTCAAGCTCCTGCAGCTCGTTTATCCCGGGCATCTTGAGCATCAGCTCACAGGGGTCGAGCACGTGCATGAGCATGATCTCGTGTCCGAGGAAGTGTAGGTGGTTTATGCCGTTGAGTATCTTCTCCGGAGGCTCGAGCAGGTCGGATATGACGATGACAAAGCTTTTCGGGCTTATTATCTCCGCCGCGTCGTGCATAGCCGATCCGATATCGCTCCTGCCGTCGTCACGGATGTCCTCAAGCGCCTTGAGGTGCGGGTGCAGCGTAGGCAAAGAATGCGCAGGGGGGAGCAACGTGACAATCTTTTCATTGAAGACCACCAGCCCCGCCGAATCATGCTGGTTGACAAGCACATACATCATCCCGGCGGCAAGCGACCGCGCATACTCCCCCTTGGAGGACGGCGCCTCCCCCTTGAAACCCATGCTCTCAGAGCAGTCAAGCAGCACATACCCCCTGATGGACGTCTCCTCCTCGTAACGGCGGATGACGTACTTGTCGCTGCGGGCGTACACCGCCCAGTCAATCAGATCCGCCGGATCCCCCGGGCTGTACTCGCGGTAGTCCGCGAACTCCACCGAAGCCCCATACGCCGTTGACCTGTGCGCACCAACAGTGTCTCCCTTCAAAGGCTTACGCGGCTGAAGACGCAAAGACCTCAAGGCCTCTGCAAACTCCGCTCGAAGATATCTGTACCCCGTTACATCTGACATGTCGAATCCAAATAAAAAACAAGCCGCAAAAAAATCCACCCAAGCACACACAAAACATACCCCGAAATGCGAATTTCGCAAACCAAATCCCAACCGCTCTCACCTTGGCACACGCCAGGGGCACGGCACGCCGAATCATGGTCAAGGGCACGGCACGCCGAATCATGGTCAAGGGCACGGCACGCCGAATCATGGTCAAG
>CAZANS010000038.1:0-2961 GCA_964486565.1 uncultured Victivallales bacterium | reverse complement strand
GGCACGGCACGCCGTGCCCCTACGATGGAATGATTTGGGCAAAAATACCCCGGCCACAATATTGACCTCTTGATTTTGGCAATCAATCGTTTATAATTATTGTGATTACGGAAATGTTTTATAATTCATATTTTTCGGGATTTATTGCCATGAGATACGATCCTTCCAAACATCAACGCGGGACGGCCCGCTTGCGTGGGCACGACTATTGCGGACACGGCGCGTATTTTGTGACGATCTGCACACACAACCGCCAGGATCTGTTTGGTGAAGTCATTGGCGGGGTGATGGAATTAAATGAATATGGTGGGATTGTCCGGGAGGAATGGTTAAAAACCGGGGAAATCCGATTCGGAATCGAATTGGATGCATTTGTTGTCATGCCCAATCATTTTCATGGGATATTGGTCGTGAACAACGTTAGGGGCACGGCGCGCCGTGCCCCTACGATGGAACGATTCGGGCGGCCCGTATCTGGTTCAATCCCGACAATTGTTCGTTCATTCAAATCGGCCGTGACAAGACGAATCAACGAGGCACGCGATACCCCCGGCGCGATTGTTTGGCAACGCAATTATTACGAACACATCGTCCGCAATGAAGACGATTTTAACCGGATAATAAAATACATTGCTGACAACCCGTTGAATTGGTATAACGACGAACATCATTCCTGGGCGGGGACACGGCGTGCCGTGCCCCTTACCGATGCGGAGCGCCGGGTGATAGTCGAGAAGGGGACGGAGGCGCCTTTCACAGGCAGGTTCAACGATTTTTTCGGCGATGGTGTCTATGTATGCAGGCGTTGCGGCGCTGTGCTTTACAAATCATCCCACAAGTTCCGGTCGCATTGCGGCTGGCCGAGTTTTGACGACGAGATACCCGGTGCTGTGAGGCGTGTCCCTGACGCTGACGGGCGGCGGACGGAGATTGTCTGCGCGGCATGCGGCGCGCATCTGGGGCATGTCTTCGGGGGCGAGTATCTGACACCCAAGAACCTGAGGCACTGCGTGAACTCGATCTCGCTGGATTTTGTTTCGGGGGACAGCGAATGCTTGAAGAAAGCGTATTTCGCCGGCGGCTGCTTCTGGGGCATTGAGCATCTCTTCAATCGGCTCGACGGAGTGGTGTCTGCGGTATCCGGATATATGGGCGGTGACGTAGATGACCCTTCTTACGAGCAGGTATGTGGCGGCGACACCGGGCACCTGGAGGCTGTCGAGGTGTGCTACGACCCGGGGCAGGTCGCATACGAGGACATCGCCAGATATTTTTTTGAGATACACGACCCTACGCAGCCCGACGGGCAGGGTCCCGACATTGGGCAGCAGTACTTGTCGGCGGCGTTCTACAACGACAGTGCCGAGCTTGAGACACTGGAAAGCCTGGTTTCCTTGCTCAAGGGCAAAGGCTACGACATAGTCACCCGACTTCTGCCGTCATGCCGCTTCTGGAAGGCCGAGGAATACCATCAGAACTACTACGCCAAAACCGGGAAACAACCATACTGCCACTTGTACACCAAAAGATTCTGACCTGACTGACCACATTGACCTGATTGACAGTTTGGCGGCATGTCTTCAGCCGGGACACCTGTTGTCGGTTCAAGGTTCAAGGTTCACGGTTATTGATTAGGGCGAAAGATTAAGTTGAAAGATTAGGGTTTACGGCATTACAGCATTACAGCAACACGGCATTACAGCATTGCTGGTTGTTTGTTGCAAGTTTTCCTGAAATCTGAACACTGAAACCTGGAACCCTTAATTGCCGATTATGGCTTCGCCGATTTTCTGCAGGATGAATAGGATGATGGGTACGGTTGCGAGTGAGAACAGGTGTGTTGAGGCGGCGGTAGTGGAGATGAAATGCCTGTCGCCGCCGTAGACTTCGCTGAGTAGGAAGCTGGCGATGGCCACCGGCATGGTCGAGACGACTACAAGCACATGTATCTCCATGGGAGAGAGTGGGAGCATGTTTATCAAGGGGAATGCCAGCAGCGGTATGATGACGAGCCTGAGTGTTGAGAGCAGGATGACTCTTGGCTTGAATATTCCGGTGAAGTTGATCATTGCGAGTCGTGCGCCTGCGACAGTCATAGCGATGGGGATTGTTGCCTGTCCGAAGAGCCTCATTGTCTCGAGAGCTCTGTTGAGAGCCGAGGATGTGCTTGGCGACAGGACCCATTCTTCGGTGATGCCCAGGGTGTCTGTAATCAGCCTGAGTATGACTGCGAGATATAGTGCGGCGAGAGGTGGGCTTAGGAGTCTGCGGAGGTTTGCGAAGTGGATTTTCTCGCCGCTGAGGGTGGCGACCCCGAGAGTCCATACTGCGAGTTCCGCGCCGAGTGTAGAGAGCAGTAGTGCTGCGACGCCCTCCGGGCCGTATAGCAGGTCCACGAGGGGCATGGGGAGATATGAGTAGTTGTTGATCAGGCACTGGAACACGAAGGACTTCTTCTCGTCACGTGTCTGGTTTCTGATGAGTCTGACGGCCACCATGCCTACGATGTATCCGCAGAGCATGATCATGAATGATCCGGCTGGCAGGGCGATGCTGCTCATCATCCGCTGCATCCCGTAGTTGGAGTATATGCTTGAAAAGATGAGGCATGGGTAAACGCAGTTGACCTGGAATCTGGCGATCTGTGAGACTGCGTCCTCGGTGAGCCATTTCGAGCGCATGGATATGAATCCTGGCAATGCCATAGCCAGGACACCAAGCACGGCGAGGAAGAAGCCTGAAAGCATGTCAACTCCATTTCGCATAGCTCTGATGCCGGTGGAATCCAGTTATCATAAGCGACTTGTTAAGATATTTTCTGTATTTTTTAATTCATTTAAACCACATATGGTCACCGATAGACACTGACGAACATTGACTTTATCATCTGTGCAATCTGTGTTTATCCGTGGTTACTCTTCTATTTTAAATGCTGATTGATGCCGACCTCGATTGATGTGT
>CAZANS010000037.1:0-13405 GCA_964486565.1 uncultured Victivallales bacterium | reverse complement strand
CTGGAGGTAAAGGATAATGAAGATGATCATCAGTGACATCGGCAGCACCACCATGAGTTTTTTGTTTGCCCTGACCTGGCTCTCGAAAGTCCCGGCGAAATGGTATGAGACGTTTTGCGGAAGTCGCAGGCTTCCATCCTCCAGGCGCGCCCTGAGATATCTCTGGCAATCCTCGACGACATCAACCTCCGCAATTCCTGGAATCTTGTCGAAAAGGACATACCCGGTCAGGAATCCGTCCTCGCTCCTTATCTCCTGAGGACCTTTGACGTAGACGATCTGGGCAAGCTGCGAGAGGGGTATCTGCAGGCCCGAACCGCCTGTAACCAGAAGCCTTTCCAGAGCCTCGAGGGAGTCCCTCAGCTCACGCATGTACCTCACCCTCACGGGATAGCGCTCGCGTCCCTCGACGGTTGTGGAGATGCGTCTGCCGCCGACGGCGACCTCGATTGTCTCCTGGAGCCTTGCTACAGAAATCCCGAACCTTGCGGCGGCGTCGCGGTCAATCCTGATCTCGATGTATGGCTTTCCGATGATACGGTCGGCGAACACGGCCTCCGGTGCGACAGAGGGGACTTCCTTGAGGAGGCTCTCGATCTGAAATCCGGCAGCCTGTATCGCCTCGAGGCTCGGGCCTTTGACCTTCACCCCCATGGGGGCTCTCATCCCTGTCTGTAGCATGACGAGCCTTGCTGCGATAGGCTGAAGGCGCGGGGCGGAAGTTGTACCGGGTATCTCGGCAGCCCTGACGATCTCGTCCCAGATGTCGTCGGGATGCCGGATGCCGGCCCAGGCATCGCGTCCGGGGTTGATGCCTGGATCCAATGCGGGCCGCCACAGCCGGAAAGGCCTGCCGTATGGATCGGGGATGAGACGGCCATCATGGTCGCGTTTGAAGTTTCCTTTCACGATGTATGGCTCCCCGTCAGCCGCGGCCAGCGCGTTGCCGTCCTCCGAACGGAAAAGGTCGTCCTTGGAGCTGTCAAACTTGAAGTACAGACGCCTCCCGTCGCGGTCAACCATGAACTGCGGCTTGTAGTTTATCACCGTCTCGATCATCTCGACCGGCGCGGGATCCAAGGGGGATTCGGCCCTGCCAAGCTTGCCGACGGCACCCTCCACCTCAGGGATGCCGAGAATCATCATATCCTGCTTCTGCATGACATCAAGGACCTCGCCTATACTGGCGTGGGGCATAGTTGTCGGCATGAAAAGGAAGGAGCCCTCGTCCAGTGGCGGCATGAACTCCCTGCCTAAGCCCGGGAACACGCCCGACACGGCCGAGAACACACGGCTTTCAGCGACCCTGTTTGGAAGCCAGCCCGCGACAGAGCCGAATCCCAGCCACGAGCATAGCCCTAGAATGTAGATGCACACGGGCAGTGCCGCGAAGCCGAGTTTATGGTCGAGGCACCATGTGAGCATTGCCGGGAACTTCCAGCGGTAGAGAGCGAAGAAGCCCAGGACGGAACCCAGTACGGCGCCAACCCAGAGCAGATTGAGCACTACCCCGCGATCCGGGCCCAGGGGAAGCCATTTCATGGCAAGCCAGGCTGACACCGCAGTCACGGTTGTCCATACCATGATGTGGTGCGACATTGTCTTCACCTTTTCCGATAGGTGCATCATGACGGTCTGGACTATCGAGAACAGCACAATCAGGAGTCCTGCCCACCATTTTGAGAATGCCATCATAACCAGCCCTGTGACGGCCAGTGAACCGGGAAGCAGGAAGACTTTCCATGGTTTCCAGCGTTTGAGGAAGCCGCCGATGGAGAAAAGCGTATGCGCCCCGGCAGGGACAAGAGTCAAGGCGACAACCAAAGAAGCCGCCAGGACAAATATATATGTATATGCCAACGGACGGAAAAGCTTGCCCTCCGGGCCCTCTAGCGCAAACACAACCATGAAACTCACCACCGTGGTCGAGACCGCGGTAAGCACCGCACCTCCCTCCTCGCAGGCTGCATCGAGTACCAAAGACAGCCCGTCACCCTCCCAGCCGCGCTCCTCGACATGCCTGAGGATGTTCTCACAGACCACAATCCCCATGTCAACCACTGTCCCTATGGCTATGGCTATGCCGCTCAAAGCAACAATGTTGGCCTCGATCCCGAATAGCTTCATGAAGATGAAGCACATGGCCACCGCCAGAGGCATGACGCAGCATATCAGCGCTGAACTGCGTATGTGCCTCACCATTACAAGTATGACGATTACAGTCACAAGTATCTGCAGGTAGAGCGCGTTGCCCAGGGTGCCCAGGGTCTCGTAGATCAACCCTGAGCGGTCGTAGAAGGGCACGATTCTGACTTGGCTGAGCCTGGCCCATGTCGGCCTCTCGCCGCGCGGCATGCCTCTCAGGCATTCCACCCATGCCTCATGGTTGAGCAGGGATCCTGAGTAGGGATCGAAGCCATTGTCCCTTGCGAAGCGCTCGATTTCCCCGGGCGAGGCTGCCGCGTGGTCTATTAGCGTCTTCCAAGGCAGACCTGGTGTTATGCGCTCGATCTCCCTCTTGACATTTTGTATGGTTGTCAGCGGGTTTGCCCCGAACCTTGCCACGACCACCCCACCGACCGCCTCCGCGCCGCCCTTGTCCAAAGCCCCCTGGCGGAAGGCCGGCCCCTCGGCGACTCTGGCGACATGTCTGACCTGCAAAGCGCCCGCCCCGGAGGGTTTCAACACGGCGCTGGCGATATCATCCACAGACTTGACGAACCCGACCCCCCTGACCATATAATCCACCTTGTTAATCTCGATCGAGCGTGCGCCGACATCAAGATTGCTGTCCGACACCGCACGGTAAACATCCTCGAGTGTCACCCCGTGTCCTCGCAGAGCATCGGGATCCACATCAACCTGATACTCCTTGACGAACCCGCCAACTGATGCCACCTCGCTCACTCCGCCGGCAGCAAGCAGGGCGTGCCTCACCTGCCAGTCCTGGATACCCCGCAGCTCGTCCAGCCCCCATCCACCCGCCGGCTCGCCGTCCTCGTCCAATCCCTCCAGCGTGTACCACAAAACCTGACCCAGTGCCGTCGCGTCCGGACCGAGGGAGGGAGTGACACCACCAGGGAGAAGATCCGGCGGCAGGCTCGAGAGCTTCTCGAGCACCCTGCTCCGGGACCAGTAGAATTCGGCATCTTCCTCGAATATGATGTATATTGACGAGAAGCCGAACATCGATTTGCTTCTTATTGTCCTGACTTTTGGAATCCCGAGCAGCGAGACGGTAAGGGGGTTGGTGATCTGGTTCTCCACATCCTGGGGCGAACGCCCCTCCCACTGGGTGAAGACTATCTGCTGGTTCTCCCCTATGTCGGGGATAGCATCGGCAGATACCGGATACCTTACAATCCCAGGGATATCCCAGTCGAACGGGGCCACCACAGCGCTGCCCAGGAGCACCCCCGCCACCGCAAGAAAAACAACCAGCTTGTTCTCAAGACAAAATTTGATGATGGATTTCACTTACTCTGCCCCCAGCGCCCCTTTGTTCACACCGCAACGGAGCATCACCGCGCCGTAGTAGGGGTTGAGCAGGCTTTCGTCGTCCTGGAGCCAGTCGGCGCCCTTGTCGTCGAATGCCATCGGGCAGTGCATCTTGTAGACTTTCCTGTCGGATCCGAACTTGAGCACCAGCGACTCCATCGTCGCGCTCAATCCCAGAAAGGCAGTCCTGGCGTCGGCGATCTCCACCGATTCCCTGACACGGATCGCGTAAAACTTCAACCTGTGCTCCAAATCGTCCCAGTCCACCTTCGCATAGGCATCCAGCATGCCACCGTCCGTCTTGTCCAACGCCTGCGCAAGCTCACCAGCAGCAGAAACGGATTTGGTAAAATCATCACCCGCAAGGCCCTTCTGAAGTGCGAAGTACGCATTGTAGACAGCCCCGAGATTTTCCTCGAACTTTTTCGGCACGGCATGCTTGAGAACTGCATTGCCCGCTTGGTCCGGGATGCCGGTTTTGTCGTCGCCATCGAGGGACATCATCCCCGGCCTGGCGTGAAGCTGCAACGAGCTGTCTATCTTGAAAGCTCCCTTCACCACCACCTTCTCCCCCTCCTCCAGCCCGGACTCCACCACGTAGTAGCTGCCGGCCTTCGGCCCCAGGACAAGCTCGCGCCCCTCGTATACCCCTTTCCCGGTCTCGACATAGACCACCGCCCTCCTGCCAGCGAGCAACGGTGCGCTCTCCGGTATGACCAGAGGCGCACGCACACCTTTCTCGGACACAGCCATCCCAAGGCTCGCCGCATCAACAAGCTCCACCCCGCAGATATCGCATTTCCCAGGCTCGTCCTTCACGATCTCCGGATGCATCGGGCTGATCCATTTGCCCGACAGCGAAGGCTCTATCAGCGTGCCATCCTCTGCGAATCTCGCACGCAGCACCGCCCTGACGAAAGTCCCCGGACGAAGAGAACCGTCAAGATTCCCGGCATTCAGACGCACCTTCACGGTACGGGTGGTCTCGTCGAGCACAGGCTGGATAAAGGCCACCCTGCCACTGTAGGTCCTCCCCGGCGAGGCATCCGTCTCAAACCTCACCTCCTGGCCGTAGCGAAGCCATGGTATGTCTATCTCGAAGGCATCAAGGTTTATCCATACAGTCCTCAAGTCGGAGATGGTGAAAAGTACATCCCCGATATCGAAGTAGCGGCCCTCGACGACATTCTTCTCCACCACGATCCCGGAGATGGGGGCGCGGATCGTCAGCCTCTGCGAAACCTCGCCGCGGGAAATTATTTCGTCAACCTCGTTGTCAGGAAACCCCCAGTAGCGGAATTTCTCCCTCACTGAAGCCAGCGTCCTTTCACCCACCTCCTCCAGCCCCGCACCGCTCTTCGTAAGCTTCAACGCCTGTAAAACCTCCTGCTGGGCAACAAGCAGCTCAGGCCCGTAGATCTCGGCGATCTTGTCGCCCTTAGCCACAGGCATGCCGGTATAGTTGACAAAAAGCCTGTCTATCCGCCCCGAGAAGCGCGCGGCAATGTGGGACATAGTTATCTCGTTGTGCCCCACCCTGCCGAAAAGATGCACCTCCACCGCGACAAACCGCCGCTCGGCGACAGCAGTCTCGACACTTGCGAGAGCCGCCGCCCGCTCGGAAAGCTTCAGTACCGGGGCACCCCCAGCACCGGCATCGTCCGAGGACGCAGGAATAAGATCCATGTCGCACAAAGGACAACGCCCGGGATTCGGCTGCCTGATCTGCGGATGCATCGAGCATGTCCATACCGTCTCCTCAGCAGCATCACCAACTCCATCATGAAAAGAATGATCGTCCGCCCCCCCGGAACCGCCACCAAGCCTGCCAAACAAATAACCAACAAACAACCCAAACAACAAAACCACCGCAAAAATTACCGCTCGTCTATACATGGTACCCCCAATCATAAACCCGTTTTGAATTCCTATCAATTAAATATACTTTTAATTTAGCCTGACATGGCAAGGATTCAAGCGGGGGATTGATAATCCAAAGAGCAGTTGGATCTGATGCCTGTCGGGTGCGGCCTGAGGTGCCCGCATCTATCTGCATCGCGGGGGGCTCCTTTGACCTTATTGACTTCATTGACCTTGCTGACAATAAGGTCAATCGGGTCAATAAGGTCAGTGAGGTCATAATATTTTTGTACCCCTGCCCCTTGGACCGTGAGCCGATCGTCTATCTCAACAGGTCTTGAATGCGCTGATTGAGCGCATTTCTGGGGTTTGGTCGTACTCGGTTGCCTCGAGGATGATTTTTCTTGCCCTGACAACGGGGAACTGGCATATTGCCTTGTGTCCGATGTTATATCCTTCGAAGACTGTGATCGGGTTTGGGGCGGAGAGATAGGGGACGATGCTTATTCTGAATCTGCGGATGGATTCTCCGTTCGACAAGTCCTCCTGGAGTACCATGTGGTCGAGCGTGATTGTCCCCGAGACCTCGTTTGCCAAATGGCTATAGCCTGCGGGCTCCAGCACCCATTTGCCCTCTTCAGCCCGGGTGAAGTCCTTGAGTTGGGCCAGGGGTTTCCCGAAGCGTCTTTTCAGCTCGTCGCCCATTGCTTTGAGGTTTGCGACGTCCTTTTCAGGCAGTAGGCCTCTTCTGTCGGGTCCGATATTGACGAGCATGTTGCATCCTCTGCCGACGGAGTAGTAGTATATTCCGAGCAGTTCCTCCGGGCTTTTGACCGTGTGCTCGTCCTTCTCGCTCCAGAACCAGTTGACATCCCTGATCATGAAGTCGCACTCCGCGGGCAGCCATTTTTCCCCGGAGCAGAGAGCTTCCTTTTTCTCTGTCATCACAGAGAACGCCACGTCCTCCACCACATTGAAGTTGGGAGTCGGGGCGATGCCAGCCTCATTGCCTATCCAGCGGTAGTCTGGGTCGCCCATGTTGAAGATCAGAATCCCAGGCTGCATCTTGCGAATTTCGCAAATGATCCTGCTCCAGTCGTATGAGTGGTTTTCCGACCCGCATCCGTCGAACCAGAGCATGTCTATGCTGCCGTATCTGCCGTCGAGCAGCTCGGAGGACTGGCGGATGAAATAGTCGTCGTATGCCCTCTCGTCCTTGTATGCGGGGCATGCGGCGTCTGCGGGGGAGTAGTACAACCCGACATTGAGCCCGAACTCACGGCATGCGTCGGTGAATTCCCTCACGACATCCCCCTTGCCGTCTTTCCATGGCGAGGACGCCACGGAGAATCCGGTGCATTCCGAGGGCCAGTTGGCGAAGCCGTCGTGGTGCTTCGCCGTCATCACCATGTATCTTGCGCCGGCCTCGGCGGCGGATTTCGCCCATTGTCTGCAGTCCAGTTCGGCGGGGTTGAAATTCCCCGTGGACATCGGCTTGCCGTCCCAGTCCTTGTGACCCTCGTGGAAAGTGCGAATGCCGAAGTGTATGAAAACACCCAGCTCCCAGTCTTGGAACTCGAGCTGCCTCTTGCTCGGGACAATCTTTGCCATTGCGTCTTTCCTTATGTTTTTGATGTCATTTCATTTTGAGAACGACCATCTGGTGGCATGAGAACTCTTCGATGTTGAAAGAAGTCCTTCCGCCGGCGAAGCTGTGCTTCAACGCTTGGGACTGTGGCTGCAGGCTCACGGCCGCCGGGGCGGATCCTGTCTTGAGCGAGATGCATATGTTATGCAGCGGCGGCAGCTCCTCGATTACCTCGACGCTTCTTAGCATCTCGAGGGGATTGTTGTCAATCTCCACGGAGCCTCCGCGCGAGATTGTGGGCGCGTAGAGCAGGTGCAGCACCAGAATGCCGGTGCTCTCCTGCCTTCTGAGCGAGACTCGCGCCGTCGAGGGCAGATTGCCTGCCGAAAAGGTATTGTCATCGCCGAGCAGAAGCCGCAGGCCCTTGACGATATATTCCTTGCACGCCACCGAGCCCAGCGCGCGGTATATCGAGAACACAGGATGGGCGAGATAGAGTATGTTGCCTTTGCGAACTCCGCAGTCATAACCTGAGGGAGACGGCTGCGGGGGGGTATGCTGGTGGGAGCAGAAATGGCGGAAACTGCGGTTGAAGTAGGGGTCGAATATCTGCCCTAAGGACTCGCCGCTGGCTACCTTTATCTTCTGGGAAGGCAAGTACATCACCATCGGGGATCCGACGTAGTCAGGCGCGAGCGGTTTGGCTGGCATCGCAAAATCGGGGGAGAGCGTGTTTTCGCCCTCGAACTTGGCTCCTGCGTCGAACAGCGGCTTGCCGGTGGCGGGATCCAGGATGCTCTTGCCGGTGATGAACAGCTTGCCTCCCTGAGAAAGGTAGGTATCGAGCTTTTTCTTCAGCTTGCCGGATATGGCCACATCATCCGGTACGACCAGCATCTTGTAGCGGTTAAAGTCGGGCTCGGAGTCAATCACGTCGAACAGGAAATGTCCCTCGAGGAGGGCACGGCAGGCTCCAACATCGGGGGCATTGTCCCGCGACGAGCTGCCGTTGACGGCCTCGCTGGAAAGCAACGCTATGTCTGCTACGTTTGTAGTCCCCTCGCAGAACCTCTCTTTCTCCCTGACATCCTTGTATGCGGCGCCGATTATCCCATAGGTGCTCTTGTCCAGGGCACCCGAGGGATGGAGCTGGTCTCCGACGGAGCATTTCGCGCCGAAAGCTATCATCGCCGCGCATTCGTAGCGCAATGCGTTTGGATGCTTGAAACCTCCGAACTCACCCCAGGTGGTGTGGAATTTGCCGGTCATGCCCAGCATATCGAGCCCCAGTGTGGCGCAATATTTTGCCGACATTGGGAAATGGTCGTATCCCCAGCCGCCGGTGGGCAGCGACTCAAGCTCGAGATGGCTGAAATGCTCGAGTATCCCCCGCTCGCCGCGACGGATATGGCCGCTGTTGTGGAATACCGGCATCTGCGGATTCCGCGACCTTACCGCCTGTGTGGTCTTGCGGTAGTATTTGTCGAGGACTCTTCTCGACCATTCCGCGCGGTCCGCCTCGGCCTCGGGGTTCAGCCCGTTCTCAACCATCCCCTCCAGGCACCACGGGCAGCAGCACTGCCCCTGGCTGATTATGTCCAGAAAAATGCCGTCGGCCTCCGGGAAAAGCTCGACCACCTCCTCGATATGCGAACATAAAAAATCAAGATATGGCGTGTTGAAGCACATTTTGTGGAATCCTGCGGTCAGCGGCTTCTTTGCCCATCCTCCATACTGCCCTTCGACATTTATCTCGCGCCACTGCGGATTCTTACGGGCCATCATGTTGTGCACGCCGGCGGTGACGTAGACCGGCACGTTGACGTCAATCTGCTTGCAGGCATCCATCTGGGCCCTGAGGAGATCAAACTTCAGATTCGGATGCCGTTCGCCGGTCTTAGTGTCGAAATATGACCACCCATGGTGACAAGTGGCGAAGGTCGTGATCGAGTCCACCGCCGCCTCGCGAAGCGTTTCCTGATACTGCGCCTTGTCGAAATCAACCCCGATACCGGGAATCATAGGCGACGTGTGGTAATCCAGATGTATCTGTCTGTACCTCAGTTTCCAGCTCATTTTATTATGTTCCAGCTTGATTGACTATAAAAAACCGACGAAAACGCGAGCGATAATATCCAACCGAATATATGCTTTGCAATGCCGTCATTGCAGTAATTAGGAGCCAACACTCCACGTGGCCGCGCGGCCTGTCATTTCGCCGCACCGTTCGCCGCACCTACGCTCCCAACGCGGTTCACACGGAGTTTTGAAACTGGCTCTAGGAAAGAAAATCAGTAGTTTGGCTGTTCGAGGAACTCGACGTTGTTGACATATAATATGACAAGGCCAGTTGGATATGGCTTATAGTTGTAGACATTACCCTTGAATCTGATATTCTCGCCCAGCTTGAGATTGCTTGCGGCATCCCTGTGAGGCGTGACGAGAATGGCGTTCAAGCCCTTATGGATCATCCGGTTGGGGCATGCGACATGCAGCTCAGCCTTGCCCCAGCCTCCCTTCACGTTGACCAGCTTGCCGACGAATGACACCTCTTGCCCCCTGACCTTCTTCCAATGCTCCTGGACCGCGAGCTTGGTGTTTTTCGTGAGGTCGAGATTGTCGGCGAAATCGCGGAAGGCATTTTCGAGCGGATCCGGCGGCGGCGGAGGTATCTCACGGGGAGTCTCGGTAGTCCTGCTGACAGCCCTGCCAGGATCAGGATCTGTTGATGGTGTTTGCGCCACGGCGTCTTCGCGGATATCCGAAGGTGTGAGTATGCTGGTCGGCGGCGGGGTCTCGAGTATCCTGCTTTCAGTCCTCGGCTGCGAGGGTCTTGATGCGACATCGCGCGGAGCTTCCTCCGACCTCTTAGGGGCGAAGAAGATCATGTAGCATGCCAAGCCTGCAGCCAATGGTATTCCGGCTACGAGTAGCAACACGGCGGCTATTGCCAGGATTTTCAAAGCCGAGGACTTCCGCTTCGGGGCGGCCTGGCCGGGAGCTTGTGTCATGGACTTGGCGTACTTTGCCATCTGGTTCTGCTTCTGCACGGTCGAGCCGTGCCCGGGCTGCGGGGTGGCGGGATCCTTGCCCGCAAGAACAAAATCAATATCCTTTAGCAGCATCTGCCAGCTCTGCTGGCGCTCGGTCTTCTTCTTCGCCATCATTATCTCGATCAGCCTGATGCACTGGTTGCTGATTTTCGGGTTGTGCGTGCGCGGGGACTCGAAGCTGTCGTTGATATGCTTCATTATGATAGCCATCGCGGTGGTGGCGTAGTACGGCACGTTTCCGGTGAGCATATGGTAGAGGGTGGTCCCGAGGGAGTATATGTCGGAGCGGAAGTCCATGTCCTTGTCGGCGATCGCCTGCTCGGGGCTCATATAATAAGGCGTGCCGACGACCGTGCCGGTCATCGTGAGGGATGAATCCTCCTTGGTGCTCTTGGAAATCCCAAGATCCAGAAGCATCGGGATGCCCTTCTTGTCAATGATGATGTTCGCCGGCTTGATGTCGCGGTGTATTATCTGGAACTCGTCCCATGCGTACTGTAGGGCCGATGCGATCGCCCGGATGATCTTCAGGGCTTCCTTCTCGTCGTAGACCTCGTCCTTCTCCAGCTTGGAGGCTATCGTGTCGCCGTTGACATAAGATATCGCGAGGTAGTACATCCCCTTGTCGAAGCCGGCATAGAACGCGGTGACGATGTTGGTGTGTGTCAGCTTGGCGGAGTTTTTTGCCTCTTTCATGAATCGTTCGGTGAAGCTCTTGTCGGATGACAGCTTGGGGCACAGCACTTTCAGAGCAACCTTCCTGTCCATGGATTGCTGATGTGCGAGCCAAACCTCTCCCGATGCTCCGCTGCCGAGACGCTCGAGCAGCTTGAAGTCGCCGTAGACGCAGTCCTTCTCGAGTCCGGGGATAGGTACGACCACCTCTGCCTGGCATTCCGGGCAGATGGCCAGTTCGCCGCAAAGGCTGTCGTCGGAGGCGATAGAATTCTCACACTTCGGACATTTGAAAACAATCCCTGCCATCTGCTTCCTCTGGTTCTAACCTGAATTTAAACCTTGCTCCGTGAAATCCAGACAAATCTACCTTCGAAATCATCCTAATTCAAAGGGAGAAGTCAAAAATAAGTCAAAAAACGTATAAACGTCCGAAAGGCTTTGCCTTAATTTAAAGGTATAATATATTAGTGGGTCCGGCAGATATCTGCCATCAGAGCGAGATAAGCAATATTCACAGGGACTTTGCAGAAATGAGAATGACCAGACTTGTCGGTAAGAAGATAAAGGAGGATCCGAGGGACGCGACCACTGCGAGCCATAAGTTTCTTGTACGCGGGGCATACGTCAGGCCTGTAGGTGCGGGGATCTATTCGCTGCTGCCCTTGGGCAAGAGGATAGTGTCAAATATAGAGAGGATACTGCGGGAGGAGATGGATGCCGTCGGGGGTCAGGAGGTGCTGATGCCGGTGGTGCTCCCCGCCGAGCTTTGGGAGGAGTCTGGCAGGTATGAAAGTGTCGGGGAGGAGCTTCTCAGATTCAAGGATCGCAATGGCAAGAGTATGCTTCTGGCGATGACGCACGAGGAGGCGGTGGTTCATCTTGCCCGTTCGGAGGTCAACAGCTACCGCCAGCTTCCAGTGATGCTTTACCAGATACAGACAAAATACAGGGACGAGGCCCGTCCGCGGGCCGGGATGATCAGGGTCAGGGAGTTCACGATGAAGGATGCCTACTCCTTCCATGCCTCGCAGGATTGCCTTGACGATTACTACGAGAAGGTTTTCGTCGCCTATGAGAGGGTGTTCAGGCGTGTCGGTCTGAAGGATTGCCTTTCGATCGAGTCTGACCCGGGGATGATGGGCGGCAGCAAGTCGCATGAGTTCATGGCGATAGCGGACTGCGGCGAGGACGTGATATTCATGTCTCCCGACGGCGGCTACAAGGCGAACAGGGAAGTCGCCTGCGCAAGTTGCGAGTTCGCGAAGTCCGAGCCGCTTGAACTTGAAAAGGTGCATACGCCGGGGAAGAAGAGCATCGAGGAAGTCTGCGGATTCCTGGGCGTCGGCCCGGAGAAGACAGGCAAGGCAGTTTTCTTCATCCTTCCCGACAGCATGCCGGTTTTCGCGATGATACGAGGGGACTTCGAGATAAACGAGGCCAAGCTCAAGCGGCATCTTGGTTCTGCGCGTCTTGATTTTGCCGGGGATGCGGCGATAAGGGCCATCGGCGCGGAGCCGGGCTACGCATCGCCGATGGGGCTCGATCCCCAAAAGGTCAGGGTCATCATTGACCAGTCGGTTGCGAATTCCGCAAATCTTGTTGTCGGAGCCAACGAGGAGGGATACCACTACTGCAACTTCAATTTCGGGCGTGATCTGGGTTTCGGGGAGGTTGCGGACATCGCAAGTGCCAGAGAGGGGGATCCCTGCCCGGTGACAGGGCTGCCGCTGCAGATGAAAAGGGGTATCGAGGTCGGGAACATATTCAAGCTCGGCGACAAATACTCCTCGAGCATGAGCTGCAATTTCCTTGATGCCGAAGGGAAGTCGCACGCGATGATAATGGGTTGCTACGGGATAGGTGTCGGCAGGACAATGGCGGCCGTGGTGGAGCAGTGCCATGACGAATACGGGCCGATCTGGCCGGTGTCCATATCCCCTTATCAAGTCCAGATATGCTCTCTTAACCCTCGTGAGGACGCGGTAAGGGCAGCGAGCGACAGGCTTTATGATGATTTGTGCGGCATGGGTATAGAGGTCTTGTACGACGACCGTGGGGAGAAGGCCGGGGTGATGTTCAACGATGCCGACCTCAGCGGCATTCCTTTCCGGCTAACCGTGTCGCCAAGGACTGTCGGCGAGGGCAAGGCCGAGTTCAAGCTTCGCGGCAGCAAGGATGTCGAGCTTCTTGATCTTGACGCGGCGGCATCTCTTGTCGCGGGGAAAGTCCTTACGGCACTGGCCGGGCTGGACATTTCCCCCATCCAGCGGCGGGACAGATAAGCCGACCATTCAGCCGCCCCTCCGCCACCGGCGAGGTCGTCCATTTCCCTCATCAGACAGCGCGTCTCCGGCACCCTGTCGAGTCAGATGAGCCTGCCGATCCCGCTGGGCCGCTCTGATCAAAAAGGTATATGAGGTGGACCCGCTCAAGTGCCCAAGGTGCGGGGGCAGATGAGGATAATCAGATTCATCATTGATGAGTTCTTGGCGGATTTTTTACTTCCCCGTTTATATCTGGGGGCAAGGGGGGGTCGTTTTGCAGAAATATCTCACGGTTTCGCGTTTCAGGCTTGAATCTGCTCTCCTCGCAGGTAATTTCCCTTTATATATGGAAAACAAAATGACTGAGTCAGTTTCAAAACTTCGC
The DNA here is from genome assembly GCA_964486565.1 of uncultured Victivallales bacterium. Classification (GTDB taxonomy): domain Bacteria; phylum Verrucomicrobiota; class Lentisphaeria; order Victivallales; family JAADHT01; genus JAFGFR01. The sequence goes on along the minus strand of CAZANS010000037.1, from coordinate 79 downwards.
GTGAACCGCGTTGGGAGCGCAGGCGCGGCAGACGGTGCGGCGAAATGGCTGGTGCATACCATCAACTGTATGTGCCTGC
>CAZANS010000036.1:0-13425 GCA_964486565.1 uncultured Victivallales bacterium | reverse complement strand
CATCTTGGTTGTTGGGCTCCATGGCGGCTATCATGCTGCTTGCCATCCCAATGCTTTCGTATGCACAGAATGTCCGGCGAATGGTTTTCGAGCAAAAGGGGTTCGAATACTCAGAGCAGATGCTCAAGTACCACATCCAGACTCGGCCGGACTCGGCATTCGACCGCAAGATCCTCGACGAGGATGTCAAGCGCCTTTTCGAGAGCGGTTACTTCCTTGATGTCTCGGCCGACACCGAGCGAACGGCGGACGGAAGGCTGGACATAGTATTCAAAACTAACTCCCGCCCACCGCTCAGAGACGTACTTATTCTGGGCAACCAGAAGTACCCCGAAAAAAAACTTCTCGACAAGATCACTATCGAGAAGGGCTTTCCACTGAACGACAAGAAACTCCAGGACACCCTCAACAACCTGCGCGAGTTCTACAGCGAAAAGGGCTATCTCGACACCGTAGTCACCCCGAAGGTCGAGGATGTCGAGGGCGGCAGGGTGGATGTCATCATAAACATCACCGAGAATTTGCGGCTGAAGGTCAATTCCGTCAGCTTCACCGGGAACAAGCTTTTCTACGGTCTGACATTGCACAAGATCATCGAGACCAAGTATTCTGTCTTGAGCTGGCTTTTCAATGTGGGGCTTTACGACACTGACGTGATCGAGGCGGACAAGATACGCATCCGCAACCGCTACTGGGAGTACGGGTACCTTGACTTCGCCGTCAAAAGCGTTGATGTTGTCCCGCTGCCCAGCAATCCCGAATATGTTGACATCACATTCCATCTCGAGGAGGGCGAGCCCTACACCGTAGGCAAGGTATCTCTGGCCGGCAACGAGCGCTTCAATGAAGGCGATCTTCTGCCCCTGCTCAGGCTTCGTGAAGGGCAGGTTTTCGACCTCCGCAACGAGATGAGCGACATCAAGATACTCGATATGCAGTACTTTCCACTTGGCTATGCCGACTTCAACTGCAGCGCCGAGAGGAATGCGAATTTCGCAACCAAGACGGTTGACGTGACTTACAGGATGACCGAGGGCAGGACCTACATGATACACGACATAAACATTTCCGGCAATCGTGTCACGAAGGACAAGGTTATCCGGCGCGAGCTTCCCATCCAGCCCGGCGATCCGGTGGACAACGCCCTTCTCGAAGTGACCAAGGCGAGGCTGATGGGGCTGGGCTATTTCGAGTCTGTCTCGATTGTGTCCCAGGACACCGCGCGTCCCGGTGAGAAGAATATCAACATCAAGGTCGAGGAGCAACGTACAGCCAGGTTGACTTTAGGTGCCGGCCTGTCTTCCGAGGATGGGGTGATGGGCTCGATAACCTTCTCGCAGTCCAACTTCGACCTGTTCAATCCGTCGAACTATTTTGCCGGCGGCGGGCAGAGGTTGAATATCGTCGCCGAACTCGGTACCGAAAGACAGCAGGCCGAATTGACTTTCATCGAGCCATGGCTGTTCGACATGCCTTTGCGCTTGAAGACCGAGGCATACTACCGCCACCGCTTCTACGACAAATGGCGCGAGCAGCATGGCGGCGGATACGTCTCGCTCACAAAAAAATTCTTCGATGACTTCACCAGCATCGAGATCGGCCACCGTCTCGAGGCGGTAAACATCTATCATATGAGCGACAAGCTCACATCCAAGTACTTCAAGGGAGAGGACGAGACGGACTTCATGAGCAAGACCTCAATACTGCTCAGCCGCGATACGCGCGACAGTCTCGAAGATCCAAGGTCGGGTTATCTGCTGAGCTTCCTAGGCGAGCTTAACGCGGCCTCCAAGACCTACTACCGCCTCGAGTTCAAAGGCAGCAACTACTTCCCCTTCTTCGAGGATCTTTTTGTGCTTCACACGGGCTTGAAGTACGGGGTTGTGGGCAGGATCGCTGGCTCAAGCGAGAGCGGGATGGCTCCATTGTACGAGCGCTATTTCCTGGGCGGCGGCGACACATTGAGAGGCTTCCCCTTCCGGCACGTCTCCCCCGTGGACGAGAACGGGCAGTTCTACGGCGGCCAGACCATGTTCCTAGGAAATGTCGAGCTTACACATCCAATCTACGAGTTCGTCAGGGGCGCGGTATTCATGGACTTCGGCGGCGCATGGGAGGATCAGTGGGCCACAGACTGGGGCAACAACTTCAACATCGGCGTCGGCTACGGCCTAAGACTCAAACTGCCTCACTTCCCTTCCCCGATAGCACTCGACTTGGCTTATCCAATCCTCAACAACCAGGAACGAGTCTCCAACAAGCTCAGGTTCAGCTTCAATATGGGATTCGCCTGGTAGATGTCGGAGCCTTTTCTAGTTTCCGGGATATCTTTGGCCTTCATTGGCGGAACCCCTTTGAAATTCGGTTAAAATGGCGTAAGATACAGTAATTTGCGGATTCCGCAAACGGGGATATTGTAAGGTATGGGATGCAGAGAATTAAACATCAATGACTTTCTCTTCGTCTTGCGGAACTCGCAGGAAGGCATGGGCAACCGGTGAACCGTGAACCGGTGGCAGGGAAACCAACAACCAACTTAGGATTTAGGTTTTCCTGTTGCGTAAGCCCAGTCGAGCAATTCGGTTGCGAGTGCGTCTCTTAGTTTTGAGCCTTCGCATCCGATGAGGACGAGAATTATTCTTCTGCCGTCGCGCAAGCAGCTTATCGTTACGCATGACCCTGCCTTTCTGGTGTATCCGGTCTTCAGCCCGTCCACGCCTGCCACACTCCTGCGGACAAGCACGTTGGTGTTGGCGAGCATGGTCTTGTCGGTCTTGCCGATTTTTCTGTCTATGAACGTGACCTGTGTTGCTGATAGTTGCATGACAACCTGGTGCTGTAGCAGCCTGTCGGCCAGTATGACTAGATCCTCGGCAGTGCTTGAGTTGTCCTTCCCAGCAGTCTCGGGCAAACCGTGCGGATTGGCGAAGAATGTGTTTCTCATACCCAGCCCGGAGGCTCTGGCGTTCATCCTTTCCACGAATCTGGAGACATCCCCGCCAGCGAGTGACTCGGCGAGGAGAAAGGCCGCGTCGTTGGCGCTTTTGATGACCATCGCGGAGAAAAGCTCGTGCAAGGGGAAGGACTCCCGCGGGTCGAGCCAGATGCCGCTCCCCCCGATCGCAGCGGCATTCTTGCTCACATTGACCTGCATGTCCTTGGAGATTTTACTATCGTCAAGGTCTTCGGCGATGATGAGCGTGGTCATCATTTTTGTCATTGATGCGATAGGCAGCGGCGAGGTGCTTTTTTTTGCCCAGAGCACTTTGCCCGAGCCGGGGTCAACGATGATCCCTGCCGCTGCCTTCGATGTGTCGGGGAACTCCTTGATGTCGCCTCGTACTGCGGCGGAGAAGTCGAGTTTCAGCGTCCTTGCCATGCTTGTCGGTTGCCTCGTGGCTTGAGCTGGCTGACGAGTGGGCGTTGATGTGCTCGTTTGAGAAGGACTCCCTGCCTGGGGCATAATTGCGCCGCGGCTGTCTATCTGCGGCTCCGGTATAGTATCAGGGAGAGAAGGGGATGGTGCTGCATCCCCGCCGCTGCGGTGACGCAGCAGGATTACAAGCGCCAGAAGGTGCAGAAGCACAATCACTATGAATATTGCTATCAGTGATTTTTTCATTCTCAGAAGATTTTTCCGGGCTAATTTCTCGATGCCCTGTTGATGGCTGTGAAAACGGCGCGAATGGCGGCGAAGTCAATGTTCACGTGTTCACCAGCGCCGAAGAATTTTTTCCCGTCGCTGTTGCGGCGCACGGAGACATAGGCTATCGCCTTCGCGTCGGCAGTGTGCCCCAGAGACTGCTCGATAAAGTCGTCGAGCGAGAATTCCAGCATGCCATCTACTTTTCTCAGCGCGTCAACGGTGGCCGAGATCGGCCCGTTGCCACGTCCGTCAAATTGCTCGGAACTGCCGTCAACCTCAAGTTTGAGCACCACCTTGACATCCCCGGAATCGCCTATTTCCTCCCTGGTGTAGCCGACGAAGGAATATCTGCCATTGACCTCTATAAACTCCTCGGTGAAAGCAGAGAAAAGCTCATGCGCGGTCACCTCCAAGTGTTTGGCGTCGGCTATCTTCTGGACCATTGACCCTATCTCTGGGTGCATCGCTTTCGGCGTGAAATACCCGAAGTCGTGCTCGAGGATGTATGCCGCGCCGCCTTTGCCTGACTGGCTGTTTATGCGGATCAGGCGCTCGTAGGACCTGCCGACATCAGCTGGATCTATGTGCAGGTAGGGCACTTTCCATTCCTGGTTGAACTCTCCTGCAAACTTGCCCTTGCTTTCCATGCCCTTCATGATCGCGTCCTGATGCGAACCCGAGAATGCTGTGAAGACGAGGTTGCCTGCGTAGGGATGCCTCTCGTGCACCTCGATCCTGGAGGACTCCTCGACAATGCGGATGATGTTGTCCATCTCCGAGAAGTCGAGACCTGTCTCTATGCCCCTGCAGTGAAGATTCAGGGAAAGCGTCACCAGATCAACGTTCCCTGTGCGTTCGCCATGCCCGAAAAGTGTCCCCTCGACCCTCTCGGCACCGGCCATCAAGGCCATCTCCGAAGCGGCCACGGCGCAGCCCTGGTCGTTGTGCGCATGTATGCTCAGCGTCGTCTCGTCGGAATGCTTGTATTCGCGGCAGAACAGCTCTATCATGTCTGCGTACTGATATGGCGGCCTCCGTTCGACGGTGGCGGGCAAGTTTATGATGAAATCCCGCTTCGACGACTTTCCCCAGGCATCCTTGACAGCCGAGCAGACATCCACTGCGAAGAGTATGTCGGTGTCCGTGAACTCCTCCGCGGAGAACTCATATCCGACGCAAGATGACAGGCCGTATTCCTCAAGTATGCCCTTAGTGGCCTTCGTGCCCTCGGTCGCCATCTTGACAACGCCCTCGTGATCCTTCTTGAAGACTATCCTCCCATGCAGGTCAGAGGTGGCGACGTATAGATGCAGGATCGCGCTGTGCGCGCCTCTGAGCGACTCGGCAGTCCTTCTTATCAGGGATTCCCGAGCCTGGGTCAGCACGGAGATTCTTACATCATCCGGGATGTGCCCTCCATCAATCAGCTCCCTGACGAAGTCGAAATCGTCCTGAGATGCGGAAGGGAAGCCCACCTCTATCTCCTTAAAGCCGATTTTCACAAGCATCTCGAAATATTTGAGCTTCTGTTCGGGGTTCATGGGAATGGGGAGTGCCTGGTTTCCGTCGCGCAGGTCTACCGAGCACCATACCGGAGGGTGCTTCAGCTCCCTGTCGGGCCACTGTCGGTTTTCCAGCGGAATCCTGCCCGGATATCTGTATTTAGGGTACTTAGACATTTGATAAAAAACTCTCCATATATATATTCAGGCGTGGTAAATGCGAGGCCGTGTGCCCGCCTGAGTTTTGAACGGCATATATATACAATAAACGAACATGCCGACATAGCAAGCATGAAAAGACAAAATTAATCATGAGCAATCTGAGGCAGATAGATTTCGACTTCCGCGAGCCGTCGAACAGATTCATGAGCAATCTTAAGAACGGCATTTTTGTCGTTTTGTTTGAGGTGGACACCCCGGCTAGGGAGCGTGATCTCGACCTGGCTGTGGATCAGGCGCGGCTCTTGCTTAAAGCTTCTGAAAAGGTACGTTTCCTGGAGACCGGGCTCGCTGTAACCGACCGGCTCGAGTCTGTAAGCTCCTGGAATGCCGCGGAATTCGCAAGTAGGATACTGATTGACAGCTCCAAGGACAGGCATCTTGTCTATATCAGCGGACGTGGCAGCACGAAGGACGAGATGTCCGACATGCTCGGAAGGTGTGCCGAGGCCGGCCTGTGCAATGTTGTGCCTGTTTCCGGCGACGGCTATGCTGCCGGGCCGCGGAGGGTGCATCGAAGGCAGCCGTGTTTCGACAGTTGCAACATACTGAGGATGCTTGCCGACAGCGCGCTGTCCCGATCACTTCTCCCCGGCTGCGTGGTCAACCCCTTCAAATACAGCGCCAACGACTCCTTCCCGCAGTATTTCAAGCTGGTCAAGAAGTTGAATTTCGGTGCCGGGTTTGTAGTTGCCCAGGCCGGATGGGACATGATGAAGCACCAGGAGCTAAGATGGTACCTCGACTCGCGGGAGCTGCATTATCCGACAATCGCCAGGATACGCCTTCTTACCCCTGAAACCGCCAAGGCGATCAAGTCGGGAGCCATGCCGGGTGTGTTTATCCCGCGGAAATTCGGCGAGATCCTGGAGAAGGAGGGCGAGTACGGGTACCAGCAGTTCGCGGCGGCTCAGTGGCGCAGGATACAGCTCCAGGTCGCCGGGCTGGTCCTGCTGGGCTATAGTGGGATACAGCTTTCCGGCATAAGCAGACCGGAGCACCTCAAAACGGTTTGCGACAGGATAAAGGAGGGCATCAAGGAGTTTTATTCCTTCGAGAAATGGCGCGATGCCTACATGAACCACATGGACAACTCCGACATGGCACCCCCGGAGCACAGATTCTACATGTTCGACAACCTCTTCCACGAGCCACATGCGGCCAAACCACTTTTCTCGACAAACGGCCCCGACCAATGCAGCTCCATGGAAAAGCTACACTACAAACTGTGCAGCATGATGTTCTCGCGCGACCACCTGCTCTCGCCCGGCGAACACAGGCTGAGCAAGAAGATCTTCACAGGCTGCCCGTCATGCTCTTACTGCCGCCTACCATTGTGCCACTACATCTGCCCCGAGACATGCCCCAAAGGCCTCGCCAACGGCCCTTGCGGCGGCACCAGGCCCGACTCAAGCTGCGAACTTCGCGACAAGCCCTGCATCCACGCGAAGCGCACTCGTCTGGCCCTCTGGCTGAACGACCCCGACACACTCGAGGAACGGCTCGTCAAGCATCCGCAGGCCGCTGCCAAGTCGTTGGAATGACCGGAGGATCGAAAGGGGGCAACAATTGGGTTTGAAACCGGCTCTTTGATTTCTTGTTTCCTATGAGGCAGAGAAATACCCCTTCTCAAATTTTATCTCGGGGCGTTGCAAGGATGGCGTGTCGAGTGTAGATTAGCTTGCGGATGTGGTGTCTTGGGACGTGCGACATAAAACGGGAGTTCAGATGTTTGGCTTCTACAGGGTAGCTGCGGCGACGCCGGATATGCGTGTCGCGGACGTGGACTTCAATGTCCTGCGAATTTCGCAGATGATATGCGAGGCTGAGTCGGCTGGCGCTGCGCTGGTGGTCTTCCCAGAGCTGTGCGTCACTGGCTACACCTGTGGGGACATGTTCCATCAGTCCTCATTGCTTGACCACGCCGAGGAGGGGCTGCGTGCGCTTGCTGAATCAACCGTAGGGAAAAAGGTTGTGTTGGTTGCCGGCGTGCCTTTGCGGCGCGACGGGCGCCTGTACAACTGCGCGGCGGTGATGGCCTCTGGCAAGGTTGTGGGGGTGGTGCCGAAGAGTTTTCTGCCGAACTACAGGGAGTACTACGAGCAACGCTGGTTTTCCGGGGGTGCCGGGGAGTCGGGGACGATATGTGTCGGGGGTGAAGATGTGCCGTTCGGCGACCGCCTAGTGTTCGCCTCAGGGAAGTTCTTCCGCTTCGGCATCGAGATATGCGAGGACCTGTGGAACCTTGTCCCACCATCGTCTCTCCATGCCGCCGCCGGCGCGACCGTCATCGTAAACCCGTCGGCCAGCAACGAGCTGGTGACCAAGTCCGCATACCGCAGGGCACTGGTTTCAGGACAGTCGGCAAGGTGCATCGCGGCCTACGTATATAGCTCTTCGGGGGTGAACGAGTCAACCACGGACACTGTCTTCGGTGGACATCAGATAATCGCGGAGAACGGGATGGTGCTGTCGGAAAACACCAGATTCCAGCGCGGGCCATGCCTCACACTCGCCGATGTGGACTGCGAAAGGCTCTTCCACACCCGCCTCTGCGAGAGCGTGCACAAGGGCACGAAGGTGTCCAAATACCGGACAGTCAGGATGCCGAAGGAACTTAACGACTTCACCAGTGTCGAACGCGTCTTCGACCCGCATCCTTTCGTTCCTGCGAATTCCGCGGACCGCAACGCGAACTGCGAGGAGATATTCAACATCCAGAAGAACGGCCTGGCGACCAGGATCGAGCGTTCCGGGGCGGCGACCGCGGTGGTCGGTGTCTCGGGGGGAATTGACTCGACACTGGCCATGCTTGTGGCTGTCGAAGCCTTCAATAGCCTCGGCAGGGATGCCTCCGCTGTGATCGGAGTGACAATGCCCGGATTCGGCACCAGCGGCAGGACAAAAGGCAACGCGAAGGGGCTCTGCAAGGCGCTCGGGATTGACTTCAGGCAGATACCAATAGCCAAGGCGTGCGAAGTTCATTTCTCTGACATCGGGCAGGTTCCCGGGGTACATGATGTGACTTACGAGAATGTCCAGGCGCGCGAGAGGACACAGATTCTGATGGACATTGCGAACAAGGAGAATGGTCTGGTCGTGGGCACCGGGGATCTTTCTGAAGCAGCTTTGGGATGGTGCACCTACAACGGCGACCACATGTCAATGTATGCTGTAAACTGCGGTATTCCGAAGACTCTTGTAAGGTATTTGATACAGTGGTTCGCGGATGGCAGCGACGGGGATCTTGGCGTCATACTCGAGGACATCATAGCCACGCCGGTGTCACCGGAGCTTCTGCCGGCTGGCGATGACGGGAAAATATCCCAGCATACCGAGAAGATTCTCGGCCCATACGAGCTGCACGATTTTTTCCTCTACCATACGATCAAGTACGGCGCGCCGCCGGAGAAGATCCTCTACATGGCCGAAAAAGCGTTCAACGGGAAATACAGCAGGGAGCAGATACTCGACACGCTGACGATATTTGTCAAAAGATTCTTCGCTAGCCAGTTCAAGCGAAGTTGTGTCCCTGACGGGCCGAAGGTCGGTACCATCGCCCTCTCCCCGCGCGGAGACTGGCGCATGCCATCCGATGCCTCGCCAGAGACATGGCTGAAAAAAATCAAGGCCCTCAAAAAACGCTGAGAAGACCCCATGAAGACCGTAAGGGTAGTTGTCAACGATATGATGCAGACCGGATACGAATACCTCCTGTCCGAGCCCAAGGGGGAAAATTTCCAACCCGGTTTCAAACCCGAGCTGACACCTCAAAAAATGCTGGAGATGGGGGTCTTCGGGGGCAGATATATGACCGACTGCACCTCAGAGTTCCCCACCGAATGGTTCGCCAATGCCAAGCTCTGCCACGAGAGGCACATCCCAGGACTGAACTTCTTCAGGGTCAATGCGTCGCAGCCGCTTTCCGTATGGCGTGAGAAGGGATGGATACACGAGGACGACCCCAGAGGCTGGTTCCAGTGGTACTGCCGATATTTCATGGGAAGAAGATGCCCTGACGACCAAAGGCAGATTTCCAGATGGTCCGCCATGAGAAGACACGCCGCGCAGATCACCAAAAATTGCCGAAAGGGCGATCTCGCGTGCCGCCCGAAACAGCGGCAGGCACTGCTCAACTGGGCATACGACTCTCGAACGCTGTAAAAAGGTGTCAGGTGTCAGAAAAACCAGTCATCGGTGGTCGGTGGTCGGTGTTTCGGGGGGGGGAACGCATTCGGCGTGTTTGCCAGTGAGATCCGGCGAAAGAGCGAAAAAATTGCTTTATGGCGTTTGACTTGCTTCCCGCAGGCATTATTTTATCGGCCTGTAACACTAAAGCGAGCGTAGCTCAGTGGTAGAGCTTCACGTTGCCAACGTGAATGTCGAGGGTTCGAATCCCTTCGCTCGCTCCAATTTTTGCTACGCAAAATTTGGAGATGGACCCGTCGCATGCGCGCGGGTCATTGTTATTTAACCTAAATAAAGCAGTTGCCGCAGTGTGCCGTGGATCTATTCTTATTTCCGATTAGGGCATATGTCCTATGCCCTAATCGGAAATACTGATAGATAAGCTCATAGCTGATATTTACTCCCTCGCGGTCGCTCAGGTGTGCTGATGTCTGCTCCGGACTCCAATGGGTGATCAACTTATCCTCTGAGCCAATTTCAAAACTCCCCGTGGCCGCGCGGCTTGCCATTTTGGATGCGAGGCCACGCCGATGCGGAAGTGGGCATACCTGCCTAGTCTGTCCCGACCGCGGAGGCGTGGCATTCGCGCCAAAAGAGCCTGCCGCCCAAAGGGTTGGGGCGGAGACCCGGCTTCCCGCTTCGCTCTGCGAGCTTCGCAGGACACAGTCGCTCTTCGGCTACGCCTTGGCAAGCAATGAAACCAATCCCGCGGATTTTGTCTTATGTGGAATGTTTGAGCCAAGCCTCGACGAACTGGTCGAGGTCGCCGTCAAGGACGGCGCCGGTGTTTCCGGTCTCGATTCCAGTACGCAGGTCCTTGACCATCTGGTAAGGCTGGAGGACGTACGAGCGTATCTGGTTTCCCCATCCCATCTCTGTTTTCTCTCCGCGTATCTCGTCGGCCTCCTCGCGGTTTTTCTGCTCCTGCAGCTTGAAGAGCTTGGCTCTCAGCATTTTCATGGCGGTCGAGCGGTTCTTGTGCTGCGAGCGTTCGGCCTGACAGGCGACGATTGTCCCGGTGGGGATGTGTGTGATCCTTATCGCGCTGTCGGTGGTGTTGACATGCTGCCCCCCTGCCCCGCTGGAGCGGTAGGTGTCCACACGCAGATCCTTCTCGTCTATCTCTATCTCGATGTCGTCGTCTATCTCGGGGAATACATCAACCGACGCGAACGATGTGTGGCGTCTCGCGTTGCTGTCGAAGGGGGAAATCCTCACGAGCCTGTGCACGCCCGACTCGGCCTTGCTGTACCCGTATGCGAAGTCTCCCGAGACCAGGAACGTGATGCTTTTGATCCCCGCCTCCTCGCCTGACTGGGAGTCTATTATCTCGCTGTGGAAGCCCTTTCTCTCGAACCATCTGCGGTACATGCGCATGAGAATGGATGCCCAGTCGCAGGACTCCGTGCCACCAGCGCCGGCGTGTATCGAGAAGAATGCGTTGCTGTTGTCGAACCTTCCTGAGAGGAAGCTCACAAGCTCGAGCTGCTCAAGATTCTTGGAGATCTTCTTCAGTTCTGATTCGGCCTCGCCGAGCATGTCCTCGTCGCCGGACTCGACGATCAGCTCGGAGAGGGCGTTGAAGTCGCCTATGCTCTTCTCGACCTTTCTGAAGGGCTCGATGATGTTGCGGCAGGAGCTGAGCTTAGCCATCAGCTCCTGAGCCTTTTCCTTCTTGTCCCAGAAGTTCGGCGCGGACATAGCCGCCTCTATCTCCTGCATCTCGGCGGTGCGCTCGTCAACACCAAGAAATTTTTTCAGGCTTGATACTCTTTCCCCCAAGTCCTCGGACACCTCTGCGAGCTCGTCAAGATTCATAAGTTTATCTTCCAAATAACTAGGCCTAATAACATGATATGACGGCGAGCATCTCCAGATCCCTGTCCCCGACGGACTTGACAGAGTGCCCCGCGCCGTCGGCGGTAAGAATCGTGTCGCCGGGGTACAGCCTCTCGACATTGCCGTCGTCGTCCATCTCGGCAACCCCGTTCACTATCACAAAGACCTCCTCCTCGTTCTCGTGCTTGTGGAAGCCTATGCTGCCTCCCGGCTCAATCGTCAGCCTCGCGAACAGGCGGTTGTTGGCCTTAAGCTCCTTATAGGGATCCCAAAGGCTCTCTATAAGGACGCTGCCCTCGCCGCCGCGCATGTTATCCTTGACGACCCTGCAGTATTCTCCGTTTCTTCTGATCATGTTGCTTTCTCCTGATTGACCGCAGTTGCGCGGCCTGTGCGGAAATTATCCCTCCAAGCAGTTTTTTCAAATCCCTTCTCAAAGCATTACGTTGCCGAGGTGGATGCTTGAGAATCCCCGAGCCCGTGCCTTTTCGCGAATATCGAGAAGAGTTTTTGGAGAGGTTCTGGGCGACTGGTTGTATTTGTAGTCAGGATGATACGCGGAGAAGTGCAGCGGGATGCATTTGCCGAGATTGCTTTCGACCCATGAGAGGTAGGTGTCCAGCATCTCCGGGCTGTCGTTCTTCCCCGGGATGACAAGGTTGGTCAGCTCGAGATGGCCTCCCATTGAGTGGAACAACTCGATGGTGTGAAGCACCGGTGCGAGGGAGGCTCCGGTCATCTCCCGGTAGAAGTCCTCCGAGAAGCCCTTCATGTCAAAGTTCGCCGCGTCTATGCAGGAGAATATCTCCTTCGCCGGCTCCGGTGAAACATAGGCATTGGACACCATCACCGTGGCGAGCCCAGAGGATTTTGCGAGATTCGCTATGTCCATCAGGTACTCCGCCCAGATCACCGGCTCGTTGTACGTGAACGCCACACTGCGGCATTTGTTCTCTATAGCCATGGCGACTATGGCCTCGGGAGAATATGTCGCGAGATGTTCGAAAGAGCTGAATACACCTCTTGACAGAGAGTGGTTCTGGCAGAAGACACACTCGAGGTTGCACCCGAAGGTCCCGATTGAAAAGGTCCTGGAGCCGGGGAGGAATTCGGAGAGGGGTTTCTTCTCGATAGGGTCCACATTGATGGCCACCGGATGGCCATAGGCCAAGGAATGGAGTGTGCCGCCGATGTTTTTGCGAATTCCGCAGAAGCCCGACCTTCCCGGCGGGATATAGCAAAGCCTCGGACATAGCAGGCAACGAACCTTGCCGTCGGGCAAGGATTCCCACCATCTCGACTCGCGATAAAATGTTGTATCATCGGCAGACATACGCGCTACCTCGGGCATAGATTCAGGGCAAAAAACCTCGACGGTTCACAGTTCACGGACGGCGAGGCCGCCGTCCCTCCCGGCGCCTCCGGCGCGGAAAACCTGACATCTGTTCACGGTTGGCGGTTGGCGGCCTCGAACTCGTTCATGAAGTCTATGAGTGCCTCCACACCCTTCATAGGCATGGCATTGTATATGCTGGCTCTCATCCCGCCTACACTCCGGTGACCTTTCAGATTGATCATGCTCCTGGCAGTTGCTCCTGTAATGAACTCGGCATCCAGCTCCGCGGTGGGCAGGACAAAGGGGATGTTCATGATGGAACGGTCACGCGGTTCAACCGTGGCCTTAAAAAGCGGAGAGTTGTCCAGGAAATCATAGACCAGGGCTGCTTTTTCTTCATTTATAGCCTGTATGGCTGGAATTCCACCCAGTTTTTTCAGCCACTCAAATACCATCTTGGCAATATAAATGCTATAGCAGGGGGGAGTGTTGAAAAGAGATCCGTTGTCAGCATGGGTTTTATAGTTGAACATGGTAGGCGTGATATCCAGGGCCTTTCCAATCAGATCGTTCCGGATAATAACTACCGTAACCCCAGCCGGGGCGATGTTTTTCTGTGCTCCCGCATAAATACATCCGAATTTGCTGACATCATAAACCTGAGAGAGAATGTTGGAGGACATGTCAGCAATGAG
>CAZANS010000035.1:2915-13823 GCA_964486565.1 uncultured Victivallales bacterium | reverse complement strand
ACCCCGATACTATGAACGCTTACCCTGATACTATGGTTTTTTTGCCAGTTTGGCATCACTGCCTTTGCTTGTCTCTCGCCCCCGGCCGGCGGATTTTTGCACCTCGGCTTTCAAGCTCATCGTGGAGCCTCGCTACTGCAAGCTCCTTTGACTTGGCCTCGATGTCCAGCGTGAAGTCATGCCCTCTGGCGAGCCAGCACTCTGGGAAGTCGGCGAAGTCAATGAAATCGGCATGCGGTTCCGGCCTGCCGGTTCCCCAGCCGGATTTCGGGCTGGATACGTGGAAATACGGCTCCTTTCCGACATTTCTCCATGTGTCAGCGGCAAGGTCGCTGGCCGCCTCTGCCGACAGCCCGTCGGGGTTGCAGCGGTGATGGTGGATGTCGTAGACCATCGGTATGGCGCAGGCGGCGCATATTCCTTCAAGGTCGGCTGGGGTGTAGCTTTTGTCGTCGTTCTCGACCGAGATTCGCGCCCTCAGGTCGGAATGGAGCCCTCGGCAGACCTTCACAAACCTTTTTATAGCCTCGGCTTTGTCCCCGTAGACGCCGCCGACATGTATGTTTATCACGTCTGCGCCGATCAGCCTGGCCAGGATGTTCTGGTACTCCAGCTCACGGACTGAACTTGCGACGACATTCTCGCGCGGGGAGTTGATCACGACAAACTGGTCGGGATGGAAACTCAGACGCAGGTTGTTCGAAGACGCGAAGCCCCTGACCGATGCGAGGGCATCCTTGATAGCGTCGGCATCGGGAAGATCGTCAATGCGATATCCTACATCGGGATGTGTGAGCAACGGGAAGATCGGGCTCATCACACGGAATGCCCCGATGCCCCTGTCAAGGCAAATCCCCAAGGACTCCAGGAGGCTTCTCGAATTGAGCAGGCACAGCTCGGAGAGCTTGGCTACCCTTTCGCGCTTCCCGAGCCTGCCCAACACCCTCGCCGTGGCATGTCTGTACCTCACCGGCTCAGAAAGGAAAAGACAACAAAGCCCAAGCCTGATCATTATTTCTGCTCCTTATTGCCTGCCGATGTTGTCTGAGAAGACTGGCTGGGTCCATGCCATAAACTGTCTGTGCCCGCCACTTCCGCATCGGCGTGGGCTCGCATCCAAAATGGCAAGCCGTGCCTGTCTGCGTGCACCGCACAGGCAGGCGACCACGGGGAGTTTTGAAATTGGCTCAGAGGCCTGGGCAATGTCGTCTGGTTTCCGCGGCCCGTCGCTCCAGTTGGAATGGCAGTGGATGTTTTCTTTGTACCAGGGCAAAGTCTATTTCTCCACGTAGAGAGGAGGTTCGATGTCACGGTAGCTTCCGGATGCTATCCCTTCGAGCCATGAATGGTTGTCGAGATACCATTTCACGGTTTTGGCAAGCCCCTCCTCGAAGCTCACCGATGGCACCCAGCCCAGCCTGTCCTTTATCTTCGAGGCGTCTATCGCGTATCTTCGGTCGTGCCCTGGGCGGTCCTTCACGAATGAGATCAGCGACTCGTCGGCATCCAGAAGGCCTAGCAGTGTCTGGACAGTCTCTATGTTGGGTTTCTCGTTGCCGCCGCCGACATTGAAGATCTCCCCGCCTTCGGCGGCCTCGAAGACCTGCCACAAGGCGCGGCAGTGGTCCTCCACGTAGAGCCAGTCTCGCACATGAAGGCCGTCGCCGTACAAGGGTATGCTGATGCCCTTGAATATGTTGCTGATGCACAACGGGATCATCTTCTCGGGGAACTGGTATGGGCCGTAGTTGTTTGAGCATCTTGTGATGACGCAGTCCATTCCGAATGTATGGTGGAATGAGTGGACAAGATGATCCGCGGAGGCTTTGCTGGCGCTGTAGGGCGAGTTTGGTTTCACAGGTGATTCCTCGGAGAAGAGCCCATTGTCGCCGAGGGCTCCGTAGACCTCGTCTGTCGAGACCTGCAGGAAGCGCCGGACACCCCCCTCGCGGGCGCACTCCAGGAGGTTCAGAGTGCCCATAACGTTGGTGTCGAAAAATATCCTCGGGGTGTCAATTGACCTGTCAACATGGCTTTCGGCGGCGAAATTCAGCACGCCCTCCACCGCATGCCGCCTAATGATTGAGGAAACCAGATCCCTGTCAAGGATATTCCCGTGCACAAAGCAGTGCCGAGGGTTGTCCATGCAGTCCTTGAGGCTGGCAAGATTGCCGGCATAGGTGAGGGCATCGAGGTTTACAACCTTGATTTCGGGATGGTGCCTGAGGATCATCTTGATGAAATTCATCCCGATGAACCCGGCGCCGCCGGTTACCAGAATACAACGCATTGTGTCTTTATCTCTCCAGCAGCCTGATCTGGCTTTCGATCTCCCTCTGCTTGTTTATCAGCTCGCGCATCTGGCTGTGGTTGTCCACGCGGATCGAAAGCTCCTTGTGCAGGGACATGATCTGCTTCTGCAGCTCCATCAGCGACGGGTTGTTCTTGATCAGCTCGACCCTTTTATTGTGCATCTGGACTGCGATATTCCTTTTGTCCTCCCGGAGTTTCTCAAGCTTCTCGTAGTTGCTTGGTAGGGCCGGGGAGGCCAATGCCAGCAGCAGCAATATGAACAAAATTTTTCTCATTTGGGACCTCTCAAATACAAACATAATTATTCGACGTAAGATTGCCTGACTTAATCTAACATGTGCGGTCTCTGACGCAAGGGTAGAAGGAGAGATTTTTACGGCAGCGAATATTTTAGGGACGGAGTATTTGGTTTTGCAGTTATTTACAAGTTTTATTTATTAAAATACAAGTATTGGTCTGAAATTGGTAATATTATATTGATGTTGATATTTGTGTGGTATTTTTTGTGGGTACGATTGAGGTTTTATATGATAATAATGATGCGGAGGTTATGATGTTGAGCGGCAAGGAGCTTATTTTGAGTGCGATAGGTTGCGAGGAGGTTGAGCGTGTGCCGTGGGTTCCGTTCTGCGGGGTGCATGCTGGTAAGCTGATTGGGGTTGGGGCCACGGATTTTCTGCATAGCAGCGACAATATTGTCAAGGGTATAGGTAGGGCAGTTGAGCTTTACAGGCCAGACGGGATACCGGTGGTGTTTGATCTTCAGGTCGAGGCTGAGATATTTGGCTGCGAGCTGAACTGGAGCGATGAGAACCCGCCTGCTGTGGTGTCGCATCCACTTTCGGATGGGACGATAAAGCTTGGTGACATACCTGTCCCCGGTGAGGGGGACGGCAGGATGCCGATAATACTCGAGGCGACGCGGGTGCTTCGGGGGAAGCATCCTGAGCTGGCGCTTTATGGGCTGATAACTGGGCCTTTCACGCTGGCGCTGCATCTTCTGGGGACAGACATATTCATGGGGATGTTCGACGATCCTGCACGGATACACGACATTTTGGATTTTTGCGCCGGGGTGGGGGTTAAGATGGCCTCGATGTATATCAAGGAGGGTTGTGATGTGATAGCTTTGGTTGACCCGATGACCAGCCAGATTGGTCCGGATCAGTTCGCGGAGTTCTGCCTGCCTCCCTCGATCAAGGTTTTCGACTCGATCCGGGAGGGTGGTGTCAAGGGGTCGTTCTTTGTGTGCGGGCATGCCCAGAACAACATATCTGTAATGTGCGACTGCCATTGCGACAATATATCTGTTGACGAGAACATCCCACTTGACTACGTGAAGGATGTCTGTGCCTCCAAGGGAGTCTCTTTTGGCGGCAACATGAAGCTTACGACGGTCATGCTTCTAGGCAAGCCTGAGGATAACATGGTCAATGCCTTGGATTGTTTGGAGACGGGTGGTCTGAAGGGCTTCATCCTTGCCCCCGGGTGCGACATGCCGTACGCGACACCCGAGGAGAATGTGGTTGCGATCGCCGGTGTGGTGCACGAGGAGTACCAGCGAGGCATTGCGAGGGAGCTTTCTAAGCGGGAGGCGGTTTCCTGCGACCTGCTGGACATGAGCGACTATGGTCAGTCTGACAAGGTGGTGATAGACATCATCACGCTTGATTCTGAGGCTTGTGCGCCGTGCCAGTACATGGTGGAGGCTGTGAAGGCGGTGGCTCTGGAGTTCGGGGAGATACTGGATTGGCGCGAGCACAAGATCAAGCGGCTGGAGTCCATCACGATGATGTCGTCGCTGTTTGTCAGGAACATCCCCACGATATGCATTGACGGTCAGATCAAGTTTGTCTCTCGGATTCCGCCGAAGGAGGAGCTTGTAGCGGCTATACAGCAGAGGATAAGGGAGAAGTTCTCGCGCAAGATCAAGTATCACAGCGGAAAGATTCTGCTTCTCGGGGCAGAGGTTGACAAGGGTTACGCCGAGACACTTGAGAACATCGAGACGGCCTTGAAGGAGTTGGGTTCTGGTATGGCGTTTGAAAAGATAAGCGACCCCGATGCCATACGCACCTACGGGATATACAACACTCCGGCCGTCGTCACCGAGAAGTTCATTGTCAAGAGCATCGGGAAGATTCCAGAGAAGCAGATCGTCAAGGAATGGATCAAGGCTATCAACGAATAGGCATAATCTTAAGAGCCAATTTCAAAACTCCGCGTGAACCGCGTTTGGAGCGCAGGTGCGGCAGGCTCTTTTGGAGCGAATGCCGCGCTGCCGCGGTCGGGACAGACTAAGCAGGTATGCCCACTTCCGCATCGGCGTGGTCTCGCATCCAAAATGGCAAGCCGCGCGGCCACGGGGAGTTTTGAAATTGGCGTCGTAGATAAAAAGACACTCGTGCGCAACTGTAGTTGTTTTTCCCTTTTGTGCCGGTATAGTAGGTATTTTTCCGGGCTGATTTGTTGATTTTGAGGATGAACACTAGAGGTTTTAATGAAGATACTTGGCATAACTCCGGCCAGGGCCCATGATCCTTCTGCGGCGTTGTTGGTTGACGGTAAGATAGTGGCGGCGGTAGAGGAGGAGCGTTTGAACAGAATCAAGCACTCGACTGACCGCAACCCTGTTCTTTCGGTGAAGTACTGCCTGGACACCGCCGGGCTGGAGATGAAGGATATTGACGCGGTGGCTTTCTGCCGGTCGTTCGATATCGCCAAGTTGTTGCGCTGGAAGTTTGCGTGGCGGATGCGCCGATATCCTGGCTACGGTCTGGTCACGATAAAGAGGACAGGCCGGCACAACCGGGTGAGTATCAAGGATGCCCGCGACCTCCTCTCGGGGTTCGGCGGTGAAATAGACAAGATGAACTTCCACAATGTGGAGCACCACATGGCGCATCTGTCATCGGCCTACCATCTGTCGGGTTACAACCATGCGGCTGTGATGAGCTTCGACGGCAAGGGTGAGTTCACGTCTGTTCTGATGGCCGAGGGGAAGGGAGGCGAGCTGACGAAGATTCTGGAGATTATCGTGCCGGACTCCCTGGGGTTCTTCTACTCGATCGTCACAAGACATCTCGGGTTCGCCCCGAACGACGGCGAGTTCAAGGTCATGGGGATGAGCCCCTACGGAGACCCTTCCAAAGCCGACCTCGGCGACCTGATTACCACCTTCAAGGGGGGCTTCAAGCTCAACGAGGACTATATCTGGCCTTTGCTCTCGTCGAGGAGGCATAGGAGATATTCCAAGTCGAAGGACTTGACTGAGATTTTCGGGCCGATGAGGGATGGGGACGGGCTTGGCGAGCCTTATATCCATATTGCGGCAGCCGCCCAGAAGATACTCGAGGACACCGTTGTTGACATGATAAGGGTGCATTTGTCTGACGTGCTGAAGCGCAGCGGTGGGAAGCTTTGCTTTGCCGGCGGCACGGCGCTGAATGTCAGGCTCAACCGGAAGATATTGGAGATGCCTGAGGTGAACTCCCTTTTCATCCAGCCTGCCGCGCACGACGCCGGGACATCGCTCGGCGCGGCAACGTTCGTGGCGAACAAGCTTGGCGAGAAGGTCGAGCCCATGGCGCACGCATATCTCGGCCCGGAATTCTCTGACGAATACATAAAGAAAGTTCTGGACAAGTTCAAGCTGCCCTATACGCACCACAAGAACATTGAGAAGGACACGGCCAAGATTCTCGCAAATGGGACCATAGTTTCTTGGTTGCAAGGCAGGATGGAGTTCGGGCCGAGGGCGCTTGGCAACAGGAGCATACTTGCCAATCCCGCTGCCCCCGGCATCGCGGACGAGGTCAACGGGAGGATCAAGTTCAGGGAGAACTGGCGGCCCTTCTGCCCGTCTGTCCTGGCCGAGAGAGCGCCGGAGATGATCAACACGACACACAATTCCGACTACATGACCTTCAGCTTCATCTTCGACAAGAAATGGTCGAAGAAGGTGCCTGAGATAATACATGTTGACGGCTCGGCGCGCCCGCAGACGGTCAGAAAGGACACCAACCCGAGGTTCCATGCCCTGATCAGCGAGTTTGACTAACTGACCGGCCTGCACATACTCCTCAACACTTCGCTCAACAGACGTGGGGAGCCAATGGTGTGCTCGCCCGAGGATGCAGTCCTGATGTTCTACCAGTGCGGCCTGGAGGTGCTCGTCATGGGCAACTACATGGTCAAGAAAAACCCGGCCGGATAGACAGATAGGTAAGAGCCACTTCCGCATCGGCGTGGCTTCGCATCCAAAATGGCAAGCTGCGCGGCCACGGGGAGTTTTGAAATTGGCTCAACATCATGTTTTTGCGAGTTCCGCAACTTTTACGAATGGCCCGCCGTCTGGCGGGTCGGTTTTTATTTTGAGAGCCAGGCCTCGAGAAATCCTGTCTTGACGCACAGGAGATAGAGGATCAGAGTGGCTCCGATGACATAGTTCAGCCATCCGATCTGCCTGGCCTTGCCGCCGAAAAGCTTTATCGCCGGGTAGGTTACAAATCCCAGCATCAAACCGTCGGATATGCTGAAGGTGAACGAGATGCCTGCAATTATCAGGAACGAGGGCACCGCCTCGCTGAAATCATCCCAGTCTATCTTCATGACGCTGCGCATCATTATCGCCCCGACGATCACCAGCGCAGGCGCGGTTATCGGGTTGATCCCCCCTGGGTAGTTGCCTATCATCGCTATGAACGGGGTGAAGAACACCGCGAGCACGAAGCACATCCCGGAAGTCACGGCGGCCAGCCCGGTCCTGCCGCCGTACTCAACCCCTGTGGAGCTCTCTATGTAGCTCGTGACAGTGCTCTGGCCGCAGAACACTCCGAACAAGGTTGCGATGGAGTCCGCGGCGAACGCCCTCTTTGAGTTGGGCAGCTCGTTGCCCTTCATCAGCCCGGACTGCGTCGCAACTCCCACAAGCGTGCCAAGTGTGTCGAACACGTCCATGAACGTGAATATGATGATGAAGGGCAGCAGCTTATGGATATTCGAGAACACGTTGACCAGATCCATGCCAGCGAAAAGCTCGCCCATTCCGGCAGGCTTGCCGACAATCCCCTTGAACTCGATCTGCCCGAGAAAGAAGGCTATCCCCGCGCCGCTGAGGATGCCCCACAGCACCGATCCCCTGACCTTGAGGACATGAAGCGATGCGGTGACAATCAACCCGGCGAAGAATATAAGCGACGCGGCGCTGTCCAGACCCTCGGCGTTCAGTATGTAGTTCCCCTGTACGGTATGGATCAGGCCGCTGTTCTTGAACCCTATCAGGGCGATGAAGAGGCCTATGCCGGCTGCCATCGCGTGCTTCATGCTCGGGCTGACCGAGACCAGCAGGAGCTGCCGGATGTTCAGCATTGAAAGGACAAGGAAAATAGCGCCCGAGAGGAAAACCACGCCCAATGCCGTCTGCCATTCCGTCCCCGGCTCGGAGATTTTTAGCGCGGCGCAAGACGATATCACCGCGACAAAAAAGAAGTTCTCGCCCATCCCCGGGGCAAGAGCTATAGGGTAGTTCGCAAGAAGCCCCATAAGGATCGAGCCGAATGCGGCGGCGACGCACACCCCTGAGATCAGCGCGTCCGCGGGCATCCCCGTGGAAGTGCCCGAAAGCTCGCCGGAAAGGATCAGCGGCTGCAGAAAAATTATATACGACATCGTCATGAAGGTCGTCACACCGGCGAAAACCTCCGTCCTGACACTGCTCCCGCGCTGCTCGATCTTGAAAAATTCCCTTACCGTCTTCATTGTCCCTCCATAGCCCTAGACGTTCTCGCCGGAATTAAAACCAGCACCTCCCAAAAAATCGCCGAATCATACAAAGCATATCCTCGATATGCACTGGTCGAAGTTCTCCTGTCCGCTGATTATACCTATCTCCACACGCATGAAATAAACCGGAATATCCCTCCTGTCCAGCCTCGGGAAACGCACGGCGTCCTTTTCCGTGGTGACTATCAGGTCAGCCTTGACCCTCTTGGCCTCCACGACAAAGTCTATCAGCTCCTGCTGCTTGTAGCGGTGGTGGTCCATAAACCTCTCCTTGTGGACGATTTCCGCGCCGAGCTCCTCCAGGAACTCCTCGAAGCTCCGAGGGTTGGCTATCCCGCTCAGCGCCGCTATCCTGGCACCCTTAAGAATCTCCAGCTCCTCGCGCTTGTTCTTGTTGTACACGTCCTCAAGATACTTCGGCTCATGACGGCATTCGATTATCTCAGCACGTCTGTTATGCCTGCGAAGGAAGCTTTTTATGTGCCTCAGATGCCTGCCGCCTTTGGACTTGGTCAGAAATATGTAGTCTGCACGCCGTATGTTCTTGATAGGCTCCCTGAGAAGACCACGGGGAAGCACATGATGGTTGTGGAAAGGCTGCGTGGAGTCCACCAGGACTATGTTCAGACGGGGCTTCAGATCAAGATACTGGAAGCCGTCGTCGAGTATCAAGGTGTCGGCCGAGTACTCGGATATCGCAAACAGCCCGGACTTCACTCGGTCCTTGTCCACGAGGACGACCACATCCTTCAGGTTGGCCGCGAGCATGTATGGCTCGTCTCCTGCCGACGAGGAGTCGAGAAGGAGATTCTCTCCGTCGGAGACGATGCGCGGAGGCACAGCATGTCGTTTGGAGAACAATTTCTCATTCAGCTTCTCCAGCATGCTCCTGTCCCGGCTTCGGTAACCGCGGCTGAGCACTGCAACCTTCCTGCCCTTCTGGCTAAGCGTCTTCGCGAAAACCTCCACCACAGGGGTCTTCCCTGTCCCGCCGCAGGTCAGATTGCCTATGCTGACAACCAGACAGCCCAGCGCCTTGTTCCTGAATATACGCTTGTCGTATACCCAGTGCCTGAACTGAACAGCCCTCCTGTAAACACGAGACAGCGCAAACAAAACCCCCCTGACTATCATGTCATAACGGGAAATACGCTTGTTGTCTATTATCTCGAGGAAATACTGCTCAAGATACTCGTTGACTTCTCTAAGGGTCATTAATTTTCCAATTTTAAGCCGGCATTGCCGATTTGCGGTTTGACCGGCGACTTTGCCAGTATAGATTAACCAAGTGCAAATCTAGCCTGATTTTTCCGGGAATCAAGCTTTGCTATTGAAATACGGCGGGCATGGTGCCGAGCAATGCTCGCGGGGATCTAGATCGGAGGAGTGGCATGTGCCTTCTCTTGGGTTTTTGGGTGTCCGTCTGTGCAGCGAGGTGCGGCTGCAGGGCTGATCCGGCCGAGGTTATTGTATGAAATCTTATGACTGCCCGCATTGCCACAAGGTTTTCACCAGTGACGCGGACGATTCAGACATAGTATCCTGCCCGCATTGCAATGAGACCGTGTCGTTGCCGGAGAAAGACCTTCCCCCGGGGACAGTCATGGGGGGATTCGAGATCATACGCCTGCTGGGTCGCGGAGGGATGGGGAACGTCTATCTCGCAAGGCAGATATCCATGGAAAGGCTCGTGGCCCTCAAGGTGCTGCTTAAATCCTTTACCCTCGACAAGGCCTCCGTCGAGCAGTTCCTGAACGAGGCGCAGGTCTCCGGCAGGCTCAGCCATCCCAACATAATACCCGCCATAGATGCCGGCGAGCACGAGGGCATCTACTACCTCGCCACGGCCTATGTTGACGGCGAGGACCTGGAGCAGGTGCTTGCGAGGAAGCACTTCATCCTTGAGAAGGATGCTCTTGAGATCGGGATCAAGATCGGGCATGCGCTGAGCTACGCATGGGAGACCTACGGGCTGCTCCACAAGGACATCAAGCCTGGCAATCTTATGCAGGACAAGAACATGGAGGTCTTCCTGATGGACATGGGTATCGCCCAGTACATAGGCGAAAGCTCCGGCGGTGAGGACCACATACTTGGGTCTCCCTTCTATATGAGTCCGGAACAGACCATGGCCGCAAGGCTGAGCTGGAGCAGCGACCTTTACTCCCTCGGTGCCACACTGTACAACATGATAGTCGGGGTGCCGCCCTACGATGCCCCCGATGTCAACAGGATCATCGAGATGCACTCAACGGAGCCCTTCCCTGAGCCTTTTTCGCGCAACCCCACCGCGGAGGTGACGAAAGCCACGGTGGAGATACTCCGCAGGATGATGGGCAAGACCCCGGAGGATCGTTTCGACTCGTGGCAGGGCTTCATCGAGAAGGCTCAGGCTGCTCTTCGCTCCATAGCCCCCAAGTCAGAGCCCTTGAAAAGACAAAAGGCCGTGGCCAAAAAGAAAGGTCGGCGCAATGTAGGCAAGGCGCGAGCGTCCTCACCTGGCCGTGCCCGCAAGTCTTCCGGCAGCGCGATGTCAACGCTGTTCAGCTACCTTCTGATTTTGGCGATCGCCGGTGCCGCAGCGTTTTTCATCCATGACTACCACAAGAAGGAATCATCCTTGAAGGCCATAGAGAAGGCTGAACGCTTCATGGCCGAGCATCCTAGCGACTACGAGTCCATGGTTGAGTTGTTCAGGCAGGCCAAGCTCAGGAGCAAGGGTATGCCCGCGGAGTCCGAGCTGGAGGACAGGATCGCTCAGCTTATACAGGAGGGCCAGCGCCAGAAAGCCATGATAGAGAACTACAGGTC
>CAZANS010000035.1:0-2905 GCA_964486565.1 uncultured Victivallales bacterium | reverse complement strand
TACAGGGCAGTCAGAAAACATGCCGAGACTCTGGCCATCAAGAAACAGTACGACGAGGCCATAAGTCTTCTGCTTGAAGCCAGCCTGGACATACACGACCCCATGATCCTTCGCGAAGTGGACATGATTGTCGGGGTATTCCGCAGAAGCGCGGCCAACCAATCTCAGGGGAAGCAGTAGGTCAAGCTTCCCGAGCTGCTGTTCATCAGGCTGAAGACTTTTTCCCTGTGCAGCGAGCTTGTCTTGACGCGTTTTTCCCCGTTGACATCCTCGGCGACCGATACGCTGAAAGGAGCAAGCGGATTGAAGGCCGAGAATGAGAATTCCCTGCCGGTGCTCCAAGCATGGAAAACCGCGTCTGCATATATGGCCGCCGACTTGTCCGCGCCACCACCGGTACGCAGCCAGCCCTTGTCCACTCCCGCCCGCTTGGCCGAGCTGACCGCGAATTTCGCATAGCGGCTCATGCGGTAGCCTGAGGGGAACACGGCACGCCGGACTTCTGTGCCAGTGAACATCAGCCACGCACCGTTGCAGGAATCCTTCGAAGCACCGGTGAAATACAGCATGTCCACTGAATTCACCCCTCTTGCACTCAAGCAGTCCAGGATGCTCCTCGCTCTCTCAGGCGACCCGATGTTCACCACCGAGACACCCCGCTTGCCCGGCGGGATGCACACAAAGGAAGGGATCTGGCTCTCGTCCCCATGGAACATGACCATCTCCCCTTTCCCTGACGCCATGTCGGAAACAAGATGGCAGCCAGCCAGCATGAGGAACAAGAGCGCGCCGGAAGAAATGAACACCCGCCTCCCGGATGCAGTCACAAAAACCAGCAGGCACACGAAGAATACCATCAGCGCCCACGCCGGCGGCGGCACGAGATACCGCCCCCCGCCATGCTCCGCACCCAAAGCGCTCAAACCGTCTATCAGCCTAAGCAGCAGCTCAAGGACTTGCCCTGCACCAAAACGGCGGCCCAGAGGAAGCAGCAGGATATTCAGCCCCGCCACGGGAAACAGCAGCCATACAAAAGGAAGTATCACGAAGTTTGCGAGCACCGCGCCGGGGATGAAGAGATTGCGGTGCAGAAGGTTCAAACCAGTCCCCGCAAGCCACGCCACAAAACTGACAGCCAGCGACTTCAGAGCATTGTCCCGCAGCCGCGCCGCCTGATACCCGAGCACCCCGGGAAGTGCGGGTATCCACCGCCGCCTCTCGTTCAGACACCCCGTCCAGCCGTCCACAGACTTCCAAGAAAGCACCAGAAAGCCCGCAACAGTGAACGAATACTGGAACCCCGCGCCCAGATAGCTAGAGGGATTGAAAAACAACACCAGCACCGCGGCAAGGAACACCGCGTTCAACGTAGACACCGACCTGAGGCTCGCACGGTGAAGAGACCAGACCCCTATCATCAGAAACGCCCGCACAGCCGAAGACTGCATACCAGTGCTAAATACGTAGAGCAGCAAAAAACAAGGCACCAGCGCATGCCTGACCCTGAAGGGAACCCAGCAGAAAACCAGATAGAGTGTCGTGGCGAGCATCCCGACGTGCAACCCGGATATTGCGAAGATGTGCATCACCCCACTCTGCCTGAACTGCTGGCGGCTGCCGTAGTCCAGCCCCTGGCGGCAGCCGAACAATATCGCGGCAAGTATCTTGCGGCTTTTGACATCCAGCCCCTCCCCCAATCCGCGCAGCAGCCAATCGCGTCCACGCAGCACCTCCCTGAACACCTTGACCTGCAAGGGTATGACAGCGAGCGCCTCTTCGGAATCCTCCACCTCGCCATGCACTTCATACGTACGGTATATCTTCTCTGACTTCAGATAGGAGCTGAAATCAAATCCACCCTCCGGTGTCGCCCGTGGAACCATGAAGGCCCCCTTTAGCCGAAGCACATCGCCGTAGCTCACCGCAGGTTTTTCCCTGCCGGCAAACCTCAAAAGTGTCTTCCCGGAGCACTCCCGCCAGCGGTCCCGAGGCGAATAGCGCAGACGCAGCACCTCGGCCTTGACCAGGCCCGGCGCAGGAAGCCAGTCAGCACCCGCGCCGGAAGCGGTAGCGTCAACAATAAGAACCTCAATCTCCGCTCCACAGTCCCCACCCGACAGAAGCCGCCCGTAATGACCCGAAGGAAGCACCGACGAATGATACCCCAACACCCAACCCAGCACCGCAGAAACTGCGAATTTCGCAAAATCCAAGCGCGATACAAAAAAAACAGGCAAGCCAAGCAAAACCATGCATGACAGGCAAAGCATTGTTGAGGATATATTCCCCGGGTTAGAAAGCATGATCCCGTTGAACAGCCCGAGAAGAACGACCAAAGCCGGGTTGACCCGCGAGAATCCCCCCAGTGCAGCCCTGACGCTTGATAATGTCGGCACGGTCGGTATCAATTGTATCCCTACGCCTCCCCCTCCGGGGATATCCCGATGATGTTAATCCCTAGCCAGTCCCAGCGAAAACCTCCACATACTCTAACATCCTACCCCAGCCACTGTCAAGCGACTTTTCATCAAAGCCAGTTTCAAAACTCAAGATCCGGTCATGGCAAGCATGACCCTCCACGCCCGGTTCGTGCATAAAGATGGAGGGACGCGCTTTGTCGCGCCCGGAGTTTTGAAATTGGCTCTGCATTTAAATCCAAAGCGCAACTGGGAAAGTAGTTGCGCACTCCAGAGCCTGCGGCGCATGAAACGACGGCATCAGCCGTCTTCCGGCTTCCAGCGTCGTTCCACTATGCCGGACACTGTCGCCTTACGGCTTCCCGCTTCGCCCTGCGGGCTACGCCGGACAAGATGCCGGACACAGTTGGACTGCGGTGCTGCCGCCACAGCACCGCAGCGCAGACTGAAGTCTGTTTGGGTTAGAAGGAATTTTTGAGATTTAACCC
>CAZANS010000034.1:0-13897 GCA_964486565.1 uncultured Victivallales bacterium | reverse complement strand
CGGAGAACAGCACCACGGCCGCCGAGGAGCTTAAGGGAAGCATAGGGGAATCCCCCTCGATTTTTTACCTCAACACTGTCATAGGCAAGATGAGCAAGGTGTTCGACACCTCTGAGACCGATCTTCCCCCCATCGCCCCCGGATGTGCAAAAGGGCACCTTGTCGAGTCATTCGACACGATCTACACCGACGACGCCCCCGGTCTTGATTCGTTGGCGCTTCCCGGGATATATCCGAAATCCAGGCTTGAGCCCTTTGAATACGCCAAGCTTTACGGGCATAACGCATGCCATTTCCTGCTTGCTCTGCTGGCCTCCGAGAGGGGCTGCGTGTTCATGCCGGAGGCGCGTGCCCACAAGGATGTGATTGATTCTGTGCTGACGGCCTTGAAGCAGGAGTGCGGCAAGGCCTTGTGCAGGAAATTCCGGGGTGCCGACGAGCTTTTCACCGAAAAAGGATTCGCTGATTATGCCGGCAGCCTTCTCGGCAGAATGACCAGCCCAACGCTCAACGACTCTGTCGAGCGCGTGCTCAGGGACATGACGCGCAAGCTTGGATGGAACGACAGAATCACGGGCGCCATAAATATGTGCATCGAGCAGAAGGTGCCTCCTGAAAACCTCATCAAAGGGCTCAGGATCGCGCTCGATAGGACTTGCGACGGCTGGAGAGAAAATCCGGATATCCTCTCAGATGTCTGGAGCGAGGCTCCGCCGGAGGCTGTTAAAAAAATACACGCCATGGTCTGTTGAGGCAGACTTTTGGGACGGAGTTCTGCGACAGCTTTCTAGAGGCAGTATTGGCGATGTGGCTCTTAAAATAGTTCGCGTGGAGTTTCGAAACGTGCTCTTGAATAAAGGCTTTTCCGTGGCATATTTACATGGGAAAGGTCAAGGAATTAGGAACGTATATGGACAGGACACACACGATCTTACTGCGAATGACGGAGACACGGGCAAGTGAGGTTGTCCCAGGGACACCTGCAGAACGGGTCGGGCTGGTCTGGCCTCTCACCCGTGAAGTCGCTTCGCTGAGCAAAAGCCACAATGTTGAACGAAGATTACAAAGACATGTTACGGTCATTGGTCGCCGAGAAGGTTAGGTTCCTTCTTGTCGGAGCTTATGCTCTCGCTGCCCACGGCTATCCTCGAGCCACCATGGATATTGATATCTGGGTCATGCCATCACCAGATAATGCCGATGCCCTGTTGCGAGCCCTTCGCCGTTTTGGCGCGCCCCTGCACAATGCCACTAGAAATGATTTTGAGAAAGAGGGTACTGTTTTCCAGATAGGAGTTGCACCAAGGCGGATCGACATCATCACTGCTGCTTCAGGGCTGAAGTTCAACGATGCATTTCAAAGAGCGGTGGCGTTGGAGATCGAGGGTATCGAAATACGAGTTCCCTCGGTAGCCGACCTAGTCCGTAACAAGCGGGCATCCGGCAGAACGAAGGATTTGGCCGATGCAGAGGCATTGGAAGAACTCGACAAATCCAGATTGGAGAACCCGTAATCAAACCATTGATGACACAACTGATTCTTATATTATTTCCCTCATCGACCGGGAAGGAAAAAATATCAATATGCGGGGGATGCGGCAGGGAAATATCGGTCAACGCCGCCAGATGCATCTACTGCGGGGTTTCAGGTTGTCATTGAGACTATCTTCAGCGCGATGGCGAAGATTCCCATTGCGAGGCAGTATGCTGCGAGGATGTTCATCCGGCCTTTCTTGAGTGTGTTCTCGAGTAGGCGAAGTGCGAAATATCCTGTTATTGCGCTGACGGCTATCCCTGCTGCGATCTGGAGTTCGTTCAGGGTGGCGACGGGCGAGTCGAGGTCTGGGGCGGGGTTGGAGAGGAAATATTTCAGAATCTCGAAGAATGAAACCCCGGCTATTGCCGGTATGGCCATGATGAATGAGAAGAATGCCGCGTCCTTTCTTTTTATTCCGAGGCGCAATGCAGCGGCGATCGTGGAGCCGGAGCGCGAGATTCCCGGGACCAGGGACACTGCCTGCGCCAGCCCCGTCAGCCACGCTGTGCGAGTTGTCATCTTGTCGAGACCGTAGGTTTGCGGCCTTTCCCTTATGCCGAAAAAAATTATCGCGGCGGTAAGAATCAGCCCGAAGCCCGGGAAGAGCAGATTAGAGAACAACGAGTCGAGGAAGTCAAAGTATTTGACTGCGGATCCGATTATGGCGGCTGGGATGGTAGCCAAGGCGGCAAGCGCCAGTATCCGGTAGCTGCCCGGCATGCAAAGCAAGATCAGACGCTTGTAGTAGAAAGCCAGGATTGACAGCAGCGACCCGGCATGCAGGGCGATTGAAAGAATCGCGGTGCTCTCCCCGATGCCAAGCAGATGTCCGACAATAGCCAGATGCCCCGAGGAGCTTACTGGAAGAAATTCGGTAAGCCCCTGGACTACTGCCATGACGATTATCTTGAGGGTTTCCAAGGGAGTGCTTGTGTTGTTGAGCTATGCGTTTTTTATCGGGCTGACTTGGTGTCCGTCTTTCCGGTGCCTAGCTCCGACAGGATTGACTCGCTGTTCTCGGCAAATGTCGAGCTGACGGTGTATACTGCCTCAGTGACTGCACGGCTGGTTATCGTGGCGCCGGTGATGAAGGCGAACTCGCCTCCATCCTTGGTCACGGCCCAGGGCGCCGATCCCTTCACGGCGGAATGTGCGTCGAACCCGTCGAGGATGGGGTTCGGAGGCAGCCCTTCGGGCTCGGGTTCCTTCGAGATAAGGTCGAATATGCTGCGCTCGCGCACGCGGTCGGTAACGACTGTCCCCAGACCCGGGGTCTCCTTCTGCTCGGTGACCAAGACCTTGACGATCTTCCCGGAAATGTCCATACCCACCATCACAACTATCTTCCCGTAAAAGCCTTTCATAGAGTAGCTCTCGCCAGCTATGCCGACTATCTTGCCATTCTCCTTGGCCGCATAGAAGGTCACCGGCGTGCTTTTGGCTGATTTGACGGTCACCTTGTCGTCGGCGGGGATGTTGTCGAACTTCGGCAGCAGGCACTCCAGTGCGCTCGATGTCTTCTTGAGCTTGGCGTCCTCGATAGGCTTTTCTGTGAGTTTGTATACCACTGCCAGGAGCCCGGCGGCAATCCCGCCGGTGAGTGCGAGGAAGACCCCAAGCTTCACTATGCTGTTGCTTTTGCTCATTTATTCTCTGCTGCTTTCTCTGGTTTTCTGAATCCGAAGGGTTTGGATGCGGCGTAGCGGTCTATCAGCGGGGTCAGCGCGTTCATGATGAGAATCGAGAAGCTTACACCCTCCGGGTAGCTGCCCCATATCCTGATGCATGCCGTGATCAGTCCGCAGCCGGCACCAAAAATAAGACAGCCCATCGTGGTCACAGGCGAAGTCACCATGTCGGTGGCCATGAATATCGCGCCAAGCAGCAACCCGCCGGTAATGATGTGGAAAAGTGGCCCCGGCGTGACAGACGGATAGAACGAGCTGATAAGATAGGTGAAAAGAGCCGTCGTGGCGATAAAGGCGACCGGGATATGCCAGCGGATGATCTTGAAGGCCATCAGCAGCAGCCCGCCGACAAGCAGAGCCGCCGCGGAAGTCTCTCCGATGCAGCCGCCTACATTGCCGATGAAGTAGTTCATCATTGCGGCCTGGCTGGTTATCTCGGTGAAGGGGCCTCCGGTGGTGGCGATCCCCAATGGAGTTGCGCAGGTCACCGCGTCGGGCATGTTCAGCATCGGAAGTACTTCACGACCAAGTCCATTCAGGCTCGCAGCCTGCGCCTTGTTCAGAAAGCCGGCATCGCCCAGCATGTAAGCGAAATGCCTAGGTGCCACCCATGTGGTCATGATCCTCGGGAAGCCGATAAGCAGGCCCACGCGCGCCACCAGAGCGGGATTGAAGGGGTTGTATCCGAGGCCGCCGAAGACCTGTTTGCCCAGTCCGATTGCGAGTATCGCGCCGATGGCGCATATCCACCACGGCACGCCGGCGCTGAGGTTCATCCCCAACAGGAGCCCCGTGACGGCGGCGCTGCCGTCGCGCCATGTCTGTCTTGCCCCGGCTATTCTGCACCAGATCATCTCGCAGAGCACGCAAGAAACCGTGCAGAGGATAAGTACGCGCAGGGCATCTAGCCCGAATGTGTATACACCCACTGCGCATGCCGGCAACAGAGCTATCAGCACCATCAGCATGATGTTGCCTACGCCTGAGCCCTCATGCAGATGCGGCGAGCTGCTGACCATCAGTTCCGATATGTCGGGCAGCCTGACTTCAGGAGTGGCAGGATTCTTCTGGATCGGCATCTGGGCCGTCGCCTGCGGTTCTGTCTTTTTATCTTCGCTCATTTAAATATATCCGTGAATAAAACTTTGCAGATCATTTCTTCCTTTTCGCGGCGATCTCCATCTTGGCGCGTTTGAATTGCTGCACAAGGGGCCTGTGCGCCGGGCAGACATAGGCGCAGCAGCCGCACTCCATGCAGTCCATGGCATGGTATTCCTCGCTGATACCGAACTTTTCGTTCTCGACTGCCAAGCTGATTGTCGCCGGTATGAGATTCATTGGGCAAGCCACCACGCACCTGCCGCAGCGTATGCAGGGCTCTGAAGTGAATTGCGACACCTCCTCGGGCGCCAGCAGAAGTATCCCGGAGGTGTTCTTCATCACCGGCACATCAAGGCTCTTTAGCGCGAAGCCCATCATCGGCCCGCCGGAAATGACCTTGGCCGTGGCAGACTTTATCCCGCCGGCAAGCTTGAGCGCCTCTGAGATGGGCGTGCCTATGCGGAAGCGCCAGTTCCCGGGCCTTGAAACTGGCGTTCCCGTGACGGTTGTGATGCGCTCGAACAATGGTTTCCCGTCGTATACAGCCTCCTTCACCGCAAATGCAGTCCCGACGTTCTGCACCACACATCCGACATTCATTGGCAACCCGCCGGCAGGGACCTTCCTGCCGGTCACGGCGTATATAAGCTGTTTCTCAGCACCCTGCGGATAGCGCACTTTCAGCGGCATAACCCTCACTCCGAAGTCTTGGCATCTTGTCTCGAGCAGGGCTATGGCGTCGGGCTTGTTGTTTTCCACCCCAATCCAGATGTCCTTGAGCTGAAGTATCCTCCCTAGAATCGCGGCTCCCTCAAGGACCGCGTCGGTATGCTCGAGCATCAGACGGTGGTCAGCCGTGAGTTAAGGCTCGCATTCAGCCCCGTTGAGGATCAGCGTGTCAATCTTTGTGCCACCAGGCGGCGAAAGCTTAACAAAAGTCGGGAATGCCGCCCCCCCCATACCCACTATGCCGCCGTCGGAAACCCGCTGCTTGAGCTCCTCCGGGGACGCATCAGTCCATTTCTTGATTGGCTCGAAGGGATACGCTGATTCGTCCTTGCCGTCGGATGCTATCACCGCAGCCTTCATCTTCGGCCCGATCGGTCCCGGAACATCGGCTATGTCGGCAACTTTCCCGCTCGTCGGGCAGTGCAAAGGTGCGGAAACAAAACCCCCCGATTCGGCCAGAACCTGCCCCTTCTTGACCTCGGAACCCTTCTCCACCAACAACTTGGGCGGCGCACCGATATGCTGGTGCAGTATCACGCGGTACTCGGCGAGAAGAGGCGCATTGCATATGGCATCGCCGCAGGACAGCACCTTGCTGTCCTCCGGATGCGCCCCGCCCTTGAAAAAATACTTTTGTCTGACCGTCTCTGCCATTTCTCCACGTCTTTCAATTTCAGGATCAGAAAATGCCGGATCACGACATTGTTGCGACATCCGCAAAAACAGTCAGCGAAATTAGCACCAAAACGCCGCAAGTAAAGCCCGAATCAAGAAAAACTGGCTCCTTGACCTAAATAAGGAGCCAATTTCAAAACTCTGCGTGAACCGCGTTGGGAGCGCAGGCGCACCATAGCCTTGGGGAAGGCGGAGATGCCCGAACTCCAACGCTGGTTACTTCCCGGGCAGGATGTTTCGAAGGTTTATACGGGTGTCGAGCATGGATGCAAGCGACTCGAGGATTTCGGCGAGGCATTTAGCGGTCTCTGGCCATGAGCTGTTGAGGAAATCCCTTGAGAAGATTGCCGGGTCGCCCATCTTCAGGTAGGCAGGAAGAGCTTCAGGGCTGTTCCCGGTGCGTTCATGATATAGCTTCCTCGCGGTGTCCACAACATCGTTGATCGAGCACGAGAGCGTCTCTAGGCAGGGCATAAGCGCCAGCTCGGTCACCGGCGGCTCTATACCGCTGGCGGTGGCGAGGGTGCAGAGACTCAATGTTATTTTGACCGAGGGGAAAAGGCTGCTTATCCCCGACACATGGATGATGCCAGATTCAAGGTGCCCGCGAGCTTCGCAGGTCAGCCCGGAGAGTATCTCAACGTCGCAAACGACCCATGTCTTCTGGTCCGATGTGGGCTTTTGTGGAAATGAGACCATCGAGGAGACCTCGTTGAAGTCCTGGTGGTGGAAGTGCCTTGCCAGCTCGAGCACGAGCGATGGCGATGCCGCCTGAAGCCCCATCCAGGAGCACGTCTTTGTGATTTTCGCGCAGATGTCGAGGTTCAGAGCACCCTCGACCCCGAGGAATCTAGCGACGATGTCGGAAATCCTCTGTTCGGTAAGGGGGACGGTTTTCAGCCCTTCGTGCTGGGTCCTGTGGTAGTGCTCCGCGGCATTGGTGAAACCGACCTCGCGTAAGGCCTTTACCACGAGAGAATCAATCTCTGCCATGGTGAAGGTCTTGTGTGGACCCATGTCCTGGAGTGCGTGCTCGACGGCGAGCGAGAGGTCCTCGGCTATCCAGATGTCCTGGGCACCGGTGGCGAGGAGGCTGTTGATGATCTTTGCCTGGATATCCTCCGGGTCGAATACCTTGCTGGTGCCGTCGCCTTTGGCAACAACTATGGATGAGTAGGAGAGCTGGATCATCTCTCCCTGCCCGTAGAGCTGTTGCCAAGGGTCTTTATCTCCTCGATGAACTGCTCGATATCCTTGAACTGCCTGTATACCGAGGCAAACCTGACATATGCCACCTCGTCGACGTGCTTGAGTTTTTCCATTATCCTGTTGCCGATCTCCTGGCTCGAAACCTCCTTGTCGAAATCCATTTCCAACCCCTTGATGATGACCTCGGTAAGGCTCTCGATGTCGTCCTCGCTCACAGGCCTCTTCCAGCATGCCTTCTCTATTCCTATCCTCAGCTTCTCCCTGTCGAAGTCCTCGCGCAACTGACCGTTCTTCTTGATCACCTTCAGCTCGGCATGTATGATCGCCTCGTAGGTCGTGTAGCGGTGCCCGCAGTTGAGGCATTCGCGGCGTCTCCTGACCCCGCCCCCCTCCTTAACCGTGCGGGAGTCTATAACCTTGTCATCAAGACACTGACAAAGAGGACAGCGCATATCGAACCTGTAGATACCGGCCATCGGCCGGAAAGATTTATCAAACAATTATCACGATCGGATCAGCAAACAAAAACATAATGTACATCATCCCTGATACCTTGCAACGCCTCAATAAGATTTTTTTGATTCGCCGCCCCTGTCGGGACAGACTAAGCAGGTATGCCCACTTCCGCATCGGCGTGGCCTCGCATCCAAAATGGCAGGCCGCGGGGCCACGGGGAGTTCTGAAATTGGCTCAACTTCATTTAGGATTATGCCAGCCCTGAGAGGATGTTGCCGACATCCTCGTCCCGCATGTGTCTCGGGTTGCAGTCCATGCTTTTGCTTCGGCAGTTTTCAATGATGAATTGGAAGTGCGACCTGTCGAGCTTGAATTCTCTGAAATTATCGGGTATTGAGAGTTGTTTGCGAATTTCGCGGATTTTACTGATGAGGGCTTGAGATGAGGGTGGCAAGCCTGATGCGGCGGCGAGTTTGGAATATGCATCTTTGCAGGATTCGGAGTTGAATTCCATCACCGGGACGATGAGTGTGGCGCATGTGAGGCCGTGGGGGATGTTGAGCAGTGATCCTACGGGGTGTGCGATTCCGTGTGCGGCGCCGAGGCCGGCCTGTGAGAATGACATTGCCGAGAGCAGGCTTGCTGCGGCCATGTTCTCGCGGTGTTCGGTGTTGGATCCGTCGGAGAATGCGGGGACGATCGAGTGAAGGATCAGCGACACGGCGGCCTTGGCGAGAGGCTTCGAGACAGGGTTGGCGAGGGACGATGTGTATGATTCGATTGCCTGGACCAGCGCGTCGAGTCCGCTGCATGCGGTTACATGTGGCGGGGTGCCTAGTGTCAGTATCGGGTCTATTATGGCGGTGTCGGGTGTTAGAAGTCTGTGGCGGATGGATTTTTTTATTTTCGAGTTTTTGTCGGTGAGCACGGAGTTGTTGGTTATTTCCGCGCCGGTACCGGCGGTGGTCGGCAAGGCCGCGAGAAAAAGCCCTTTACTTGCGATTATAGCGTCTCCGCTGAAGTAGTCGGCGATGTCGTTTTTCGTGGGGATGATTCCGGCTGCGGCCTTTGCTGCGTCGATCGCGCTTCCGCCTCCGAGTGCTACGACGGACAAGACGTTGTTCCGCCTTCCGAACTCGATGATGTCCCTTACGGTGTCGAGCGAAGGCTCGGGTGCGCACATCCCTGTGGCATCGGCGATGTCGAAATAGCCGAGTAGAGTTTCAATCTGCTTGCAAGCCTCTGATCTAGCCGTGTTTGGCCCTGTGAGCAGCATTACCTTCCTGTCTGGAGGCAGCAGATCAGGCAGTCTGCTCGCGGTTCCGCTGCCGAAGACGATCCTTCCGGGATAGTTCAGCTCAAAGGGTTTTATGTTTTCGTTCATGTCATGGTTTCCCTGTCGGTTCAATCAGGTGTGTGTAGCAGGAGAATGCCATGACTTTCGCGTCCATGAGGTCCCCGGCATTCTGCCTTTCAGCGAGGAATGATCCTAGCTCGTCAATTTTTACCGCGAAGGTCTCGATGTGCTCGTTCTCATCGAAGTTTGTTGAAAGGTTTGCATTCTCGACTGCGTTC
The DNA here is from genome assembly GCA_964486565.1 of uncultured Victivallales bacterium. Taxonomy (GTDB): domain Bacteria; phylum Verrucomicrobiota; class Lentisphaeria; order Victivallales; family JAADHT01; genus JAFGFR01. The sequence goes on along the minus strand of CAZANS010000034.1, from coordinate 4,927 downwards.
TCGTCCACTCTCATGAATACGATGTTTACTTTTTCTGCGCTGAGTCCCGGGGAGCTAAGCGCTGGCGGCGCGTTTTTCACAATCACTCCGGTATACCCGGTCTCCTCCTTGAGTTCTCTCAGGGCAGTGGTTTCAGCCGTCTCACCAGGATCCACAAGGCCCGCGGGGAATTCTATCACATGTCCGCCAGCCGGCGGCCTGAACTGCCTTACGAGCAGGATTCTTCGCGATGGGTGCAATATGGCGATCAATGCCGCGGCACCCCTTGGGTTGCGCCTGTTCACAGCTTCCCATGTGTGAGCCTTCCCTGAAGGGCCTGCACACATCAGGGACTTGAGCTCCAACCACTCTCCAGAGGCAATCGTATTCTCGCTTAAAACTCTCGGATCCATAATTTTTTCCAAAAAAAAATTCGTTTTCATTTGCATTTGCGCGTTTCCCCTGTAAAATAGGGCACAGAGGTGATTCATATTTACAATACTTGCGGGGCTTGGTTCCGCAAATCGTTTATCTGCTGTTTTTCGGATATTTTTCCATTCGCGATTTGTTTTGCTGGCATCTGACTGTTTTTCAATGTCTACGGTTTCTGGTGCTTGAAATCGCGAAGATATTTTCCTTTTTGTGTTCTAGGGTGTGCGGTTTTTGCCGCCGGAGGGTTGCTTGTGTTTCTTGGGCTTACTGGCGGGATTGGATCAGGCAAGAGCACGGTGTTGGGGTTCATGGCCGAACTGGGCTGGAGAACTCATGATGCCGACGGCATATGCCATGCGCTTCTCGCCGATGCCGGGGGCGATGTCTCCCGCGAGGTGCGCGCAAGGTTCGGGGATGCGGTCGTCGGCCCCGACGGATGCATAGACAGGACTGTATTGGGGCAGACAGTTCTTGATGATGACGCGGGTCGAGAGTGGCTTGAGAGCCTTCTTCATCCGCGGATCCTGGAGCGTGTCCTTGAGGAGAGGATACGTGCCGCAGAAGGCGGCAACACGGTTTTTGACATACCATTGCTCTTCGAGGTGCGCTGGGAGCGCCATTTCGAAAGCACAGTGCTGGTATATGCCGATCTGGAGGAAAGAGTGGCAAGACTGGCTCTCAAAGGGGTTCCCGAAGCTCGCGCAAGGGCTTTTATAGGCTTCCAGATGCCTCTTGAGGAGAAGATGGTCAAGGCTGGGCATGTGTTGGTCAACAATGGTAGCAAGGAAATTCTGCAGTTGCAGTGCGAAAGGCTCGACATCGAGCTTTCCGCTTTATATGAGCGATGAAACAAGCTAGAAAAGGTAAAAGGTAATTGATGAACGAGGAGAAATTTGACGAGATTATTGGGGAGGAGGCTCCCGCCTCCGCAGCCGCGGCACCCAAAAAGGCCAAGAAGTCCTACAAGAAGGGCAAGCAGAACAAACAGGCCAAGCGGGGCAGGAAACCCGTGAACACGATACCACACTATCCCGACAGTGACAACGAATACATCCAGATACGTCAGGAGCAGCAGCGGTTCGACGAGAACTATGAAGCTGGAGATGACGATATCATGCTGGACGAGGACTCTGCAGGGGATCGGGAAGGTGGCGAGATGGTTGACGGGGTTATAAAGGACAAAACCGCCCCGAGCCTTGACATAACCGCCCTCCAGAACAAGCAGATGGAGGAACTCGCAGAGATGGGCAAGGATCTCGGGATCGAGGGTCTCGGTGCTCTTGAGAAGCCCGACCTGATCTTCGAGATACTGAAGGCCAATGCCGAGAAGAGCGGTCTGATGTACGGCAGCGGGCATCTTGAGGTTCTCCCCGACGGGTTCGGTTTTCTCAGGTCTGCAGGATATTCATATCTGCCTTCCCCGGAGGATATCTATCTAAGTCCATCGCAGATAAGGCGTTTTTCGTTGAAGACGGGGGATTTTGTGGCTGGCCAGATCCGCCAGCCCCGCGAGAAGGAGCGCTTCTTCGCGATGCTCAAGGTCGAGTCCATCAACGACGAGTCCCCCGACAAGAAGAAGGATATCATTCCATTCAAGAACCTCACGCCGTTCTTCCCTACCGAAAGGTTGATTCTCGAGAAGGATCCGGAAGACCTCTGCACCAGGGTGGTTGATCTGCTCACACCCATTGGCAAGGGGCAGAGGGGGCTCATAGTCGCCCCCCCGAGGACCGGCAAGACTGTGCTGCTTCAAAAAATAGCGAACAGCATCCTCTCGAACAACCCGGAGGTCGTCCTGATCGTGCTTCTCATTGACGAGCGCCCCGAGGAAGTCACCGACATGGAGCATTGTGTCAATGCCGAAGTTGTCAGCTCAACGTTCGACGAGCCACCTGACAGACATGTCCAGGTGGCGGAGATGGTGATCGAGAAGGCCAAGCGGCTTGTCGAGTTCAAGAAGGATGTTGTTATACTGCTCGACAGCATCACCCGGCTTGCCAGGGCCTACAACACACTTCAGCCGCACAGCGGCAAGATTCTTACAGGCGGTGTGGATTCCAACGCCTTGCACAAGCCCAAAAGGTTTTTTGGGGCGGCAAGGAACATCGAGGACTGCCCGGGTAGCCTGACAATCATCGCCACAGCCCTTATCGAGACGGGCAGCAGGATGGACGATGTTATCTTCGAGGAGTTCAAGGGCACTGGCAACATGGAGCTTCACCTCGACAGGAAACTTGCCGACAAGAGGGTATATCCGGCGATAAACATAGAGAAGAGCGGCACACGCCGCGAGGAGCTGATCCTGCATCCCGACGAGCTGAACAGGATATGGGCTCTTAGGAAGGTGATGAACGGCGTTCCCCCTGTGGAAGCCATGGAGCTTCTCATCGGCAAGATGAAAAAAATTCCCACAAACATAGAATTTCTGATGAATTTGCAGGTCTAGCCGCTGATTTTTCGTTTGGCTTTTTCAAAAACCGGGCTATTCTTAGCGCGAGAATTAAAGAATTTGTGGTTTGAGAAAGGCAAGGAGGACGTGTGATGATTTGCCCGTATTGCGAAGTTGAGATCTCTATGACTGCGGTGGATGCCGAGGACGGCTGCTGTCCCGAGTGCGGGATGATGCTAACACCTTCGACGATTTTCGTCGATGAAGACGATGACTTGTTCGAAGGGGAAGTTGATGGGGTGGAGGATCTCGATGACCTTGACGATGACGATTTTTAGTCGTGTCGAGCAATGAGGAAGACCCTTAATCTATTGTTTTATGTGCTTTTGGTTGTTGTGTTGCTTGTCGGCGGCAGCATGTTGCTCAGGGCGTGGGGCGAACTGCGGAGGATGGGTGGGCGGGTCGCCGAGCTTGAGGTGGAGATGAGGAGATTGCACAATGAGCGCCTTGAGCTGCATCAGGAGATTCACGATCTTAGGACTAACCCCCGTGCGGTGGAGAAGGTTGCGAGGGAGAAGTTCAAGCTGGTTGGTGATGACGAGACGGTCATCATTATTGAAAATGAATTTGACGATAGGATACAGGAGTAGGAATGTACAGTGCTTCGGACTTGAAAAAGGGGTTGAAGGTTGAGATAGACGGCGAGCCATGGGCGATCGTGGACTTTGATTTCTGCAAGCCCGGGAAGGGGCAGGCGCTTTACCGCTGCAAACTCAAGAACATGATCACTGGCAACACGATGGACAAGACCTACCGTGCTGTTGAGAAGCTTGGGCGTCCGAACCTTGAGGAGCGAGGGGTGTTCTATTCCTACAAGGACGGTGATTTTTATGTCTTCAGCGATGCGGAGACATACGAGGAGTACCGGCTTGGTCACGACACGCTTGGTGACAACGTGTATTTTTTAAAGGAGGAGTCGGAGTGCAAGATACTGTTCTTCAACTCCCAGCCGATAGATGTTACTTTGCCGATATTCATTGAGAAAAAGATAGTTGACACCGAGCCTGGGGCGCGCGGCGACACCGCCACCAACGTTACAAAACCCGCAAGGCTGGACAACGGCTACGAGATTCAAGTCCCGATATTTGTGAATCTTGGGGATTTGGTCAGGATTGACACCCGCACCGGGGAGTATGCCGAACGAATAAGCAAGGCATGACTGCATTTGCGCTGAGGGAGTTCCTTCTTTCCAGAGGCCTGCGCGAGATTCGGTCCCCCGAAGTCGTCGCCTACCCCTTGCCTGAACCATACATTGACGCCGTTCCCGCAGAAGGGGGATACTACCGCACTTCCCATGAGATTGGCCTCAAGGTCCATCTTTCCCGCGATTCGTGCGACATGTTTGAGATCGGCCCGTGCCGGCGGGCGAACGAGAGCGGTAGGCTGCACAGGGAAAAATTCAACATGCTTGAATGGTACATCGTGGGCGCAAGCTATCTCGATCTTGTCGGATTCACCCGGGAAATGCTGCTGCATGCGTCTAAGAACGTCTCCGGCTCCTCAAAAATCTCCTTTGTTGACGGGACGACGGATTTTGGGGCTGAATGGCTGTGTATGAGCGTTGAGGAGGCTTTCTCCAGATACTCCCCGCTTTCGATGCACGATGCGGTTGAGCGAGGGGTCTTCGAGGAGGAGCTTTCCTTCCGTGTCGAGCCGTCGTTGCCTTGTGACGTGCCGGTCGTCCTGCTGGACTTCCCTGCGAGATTCGCAGCCTTGTCGAAGCTCTCCGAGAATGCCCCGACGCTTTGCCAGCGCTGGGAGCTGTACATCCGCGGGATCGAGATTGCCAATGCCTACACCGAGCTTACCGACCCTGCCGAGCACCGGCGGAGATTTGCGAAATTCGCAGCAGAAAGAAAGGCCAACGGCAGCGAGCAATACGCGCAGAACCGCGAGTTCATGGATGCGGTTGAACGCGGCATCCCCGAGTCCGCCGGATGCGCGGTGGGCATAGACAGACTCGATATGATCCTCAGGTGCGAAGTCTCACTCCAATGAACCTAAATAAAGCAGTTAAATCTCAAAAATTCTTCTAACCAAAAAGGTGAAAGCTCAGTTAGTCTTAAA
>CAZANS010000033.1:0-14250 GCA_964486565.1 uncultured Victivallales bacterium | reverse complement strand
CCTCGGAGTAGAAAGAGCGGTTGTTCCCCAAGGCAACAAAAAGCATCTTCAACGCATTGTAGTCGAAAAAGAACCCGACTATTATCACCGATATCCCGCCGCCGATCCAGCAGACCAGGCTTTCCCATTGCCTTCCTGGCCTCCCCTCCCGAATCCACAAGACAATGACCAGCCCGCAGAGGAAAAGGACAGGAAGCATGGCGTATGAGAAAAACATCGCAGACCCACCAAATATGCCGCCAAGATAAAAAACCAGCCTGCTCTGCATCTTGGCTCCAGCAAGCACAAGCAGCATCGTCAACAGAGCCATAACGGCTATGAGTGCTCCCTCGGATGAAGCATAGAGATGAAGGGAGGGCATCATGGCGCTCAACGCCCCCGCTTGCAAAGCAATCCCATCAGACCTGCGCAATCCTAGGCACATGAGGTATACGAGCACTGGAATGGCAGAGGCTGACAGCATATAAATCAGGGCCGAAAAGGCGCAACACGCCTTGGTCTCAGGAGATGTCGAGAGATCAATCTCATTGACCTTGTCGCCGGCCATGAGTATCCCCCCAGAAAGAAAGGCACTGCTTCCATGGACTATCTTCTTGATGACATGATGCAACATCGGCAGCCCAGGCGGGTATGTTGTCAGACGACGCTCTCCAAGTATGGCATTGAAATAACCCCTCGAGGCCAGGTCGTAGTGCTGCCGGGGATAGCCGCTCATGTCTCCCATCTGCATACCCTTGTTGAAAAAAGGATTGATAAGCCCATTCTCCATGTTGAAGCTGGCGACTCTCAGGGTCCAGCCGTGGAACATCGGGTTATAGACAAAGCAGTTCAGGGCAAGCGTGGCGAGAATGAGTGTGGAAGCCTGCAGCGCCCTGCTTTTGCTGCGCAAGATTATGGGCAGTGCGACAATCGCGGCGGAAAAGACAATGGAATAGCAAAGCGATGTCAGGGACAGCGAGTCCAGGATATATTGCCACTGCCGGTAGAAAATATAATTGTCGCCGGAAATGATTGTCAGCGGATAAATCTGTAACAGAATGGCAATCGTAACAAGTAGCGACATTGATGCCGCCATGATGGAGAAAACCAATATGCGACTTCTGCCCATCAACTATAGTTTTCCTTCGGGTTTTCCTGCCGGGCCGATGGACACTTCCCCTCCTGGAGCGAATCCACCTGCACCGAAGTGGTCCAAAACCCTGACAAACCCACCCGCGGCCGCCGTGCCGAATACAGGGCAGGCAGCGTCACGCTGAAGAGCCATGTGGTCGGAGAAAAGCCCCGAGACCTTCACGTCCACGGCATCCGGGGCATCCGGGAAGTCGGGAGTTCCTATAACAGAGCAAACCCGGGAGAATGAAGAGGCAACCAGACAGAGAAAAAAACTTGAAGTATATCCAGACATACCAATTCTCCATCATAAGCTTAAAAAATGATGTAACGCCCAACCCATTGCAATGCAGATAATAAAACGCTTGTAACCGCAATGTCAAACGGCGTTTGAAATTGGCTCTATTGATTTGATAACTTCGGATTAGTAGTTATATTTGGTCTCTGTCGGCTGCAGGAGTCTGCCAGTGTCGTGGTGTTTTCGCCGTCAGACCCTGCGGAGAGGATTTGTTCTTTTGCTCAGGATGGGTTCGATGGTTCACAAGGATGTCAAGATAATTAACGAGGCTGGCATACATTGCCGCCCCTCAAGCCTGATACTCAAGGAGGCTCAGAAATATCCGGAATCCCGGATAAGCGTCTCTTGCAACGACAACTCTGTCGAGCTCAACAGCATACTGGCCCTGCTGGGCATGGCGATTTCAAAGGGGGATCATGTAACAATCACTGCCGAGGGCGGGAAAGAGGACGAGGCCTGCGATGCAGTGTCGGGGCTTTTCGCGTACGACTATGATTTCCCGCCGAAAAAATGACGGGATGCTTTAAGGAGGATGATGAATTCATGTGCCAAATGTATGGCGGCTTTGTCCCTGCTTCTTTTGGGGCTTTGCCTTAGTGCCACGCCCGAGGTCGACAGGACTAGCCTGAGGTACGGGTTCTCGCCAAGGATCAAGAGGTATTCGTGGGCCAGCTTGAAGTGCCGTATAGTCAACCCGGATTCCGACTCTCGGGAACTTGAGATTCGCTTCGTTGACTCCTACAGAGGAGCCGTAGGGCACAAGAACATCTTCACCGAAAAGGTGCATGCCCCCCCCATGACCGTGTTCAACTACTCCACACCGGTGATGTCGGAGGACAGCGAGGAGTACCGCCTGGAGGTCTTTGTTGACGGGACACTGGGCAAACGCTCGGACTCCTTCATAGTCAGCGTTATCGCCGGGGATCTCGAATACATATCAGTCCTGAACGACCACGAGGAAGCATCCTTGGGGGCATTCGCCAACGACCCCAGATTCAAAGGCTCGTACACAGCTACTAATTTCTCGGCAAAGGATCCTCCAGAGACATGGGAGCTGTTGAAGAAAAGCGCATGCGTCGTCATGGTGAGGCCTGATTTCTCGAGATACTCCTCGGAGGCATTCCAGGCGATCCTTGACTATGTCTGTCAGGGTGGACATGTCTTTTTCGCCCATCCCCGGGGCGCCGCGGACGCATATGATACCCCGCTGGCGGTGCTGCTCCCTGTCGTGCCCCTAAGGTTTAGGGAAATTTCAGAGCTCAAAAGCCTGACCGACAGATATCCCGGGTTCTCTGAGTTCAACGGCATGGTCCCTTTCCTGGAGACCTTGCCATACGGGGACGGGATAACCATGCTTGAACACAATGGAATGCCTGTCTTCAGATGGAAAAAGTTCGGCCTAGGAACCTCAAGGTTCTCGGCATTCCCCGTGACGGCAGATGCCTTGGGCAGAGAATGGCTTGACATATTCGAGTTTTCGATATATGTGCCGAGAATTTCCGGAGAGCTTTCCGCCGCCGTGACGGCACTCGACGAGATGGCGGGATTCGTCGTGCCGGGGGTCGAGAAACTAAGGATCATATTCCTCATCTTCTTCATCCTCGTCGCTGTCCCAATAGGGCTGGGGATATATTTCAAGCGTACCGCTGCCGCATGGTTCGCAACTTCACTCGTGACCATTGCGTATTCCGCATACATACTCAAGACCGCCGCCTCAGGCCACTCGCAGGAGATGGGCATATTCCTTTCGTTCATCGAGACCGCGGTCCACGGCCCGTCGGCATCTCCTGGAGACGGCCCGTCGCTATCTCCCGGAGACGGGCTATACGGCATCTTTTCAACTTCCGACAGGAAGCTGTCCATCGGTTCACCTCTAAGCGGAGCTCTGTTCTCCTCAATCCCGCCTCCCGACAATATCATGGCAATGTTCCAGCAGGCCGGTGACTCTCCTTTCTCTTCCGGGCAGGCTTTCACTCCCCCAACTGAGATAATCAACAACAACGGGGTCAGCCAGATCAAAGACATGTCTCTGAACTCCAACGCATCAAGGCAGTTCTATGTCTCATTCAACTCCTTGACCAACGAATATTTCGACCTGCCCCAACTCTCATACGAAAACGATGGCTTCAAACTCGCCCCGTGGACAATCCCGGGCGGCTTCAACCCAGAGGACGCATGGCTGCAGTTCCCAAATGGAATAGTCCCGCTGGAAATCTCCGGGGGAAGCATCTCCCTACCATCAACCCCAAAAAAACAGACCCTCGACCCCACCACGCTCGCAGTGCAGAACTGCGCCAGGGACGCATGGAGGCGCGGTTCGCCATTCATCATGATGGCACAGAGCTCCCAGGAAAGCAATATCTCCCTCCCGGGCGAGGCCACTTCCAACGGCAAAAGACTCAGCATTATCCCACTGAGGGAACGTGCGGGAAGCAATACAATCACTCTCCCGCACCAGTCCGTGCTTATCTCCGCCGGCGATACATCAACCAGGATGATAATGATAGGGAACGACTTCATAAGGGGACAGCTTGCCAGATCCGATTCCGAATACATCATCCGATTCCAGCTACCCCCTCTGTTCAGCAATTTGATGCCTCAAAGCATTGCAATCGAATTGAACGCCCTGAACGAGGGCGCCAACCTGACTTTTACTCCAGTGCTGATGAAAGGCTCTCTGATGGAGAACAAGTTCATCGCCGAAAAAGAGAAGGTCGGCAAGCTGGAAAGGGGAAGGTATGTCTTTTCAGATATCGCCGGATTCATCCACAACGGAACGGGCTTCGTCAACCTCAAAGTAGCCTTGAAAAGAACAACACTGCCAATGGAGGAAGTTCTAAGGGCCAATACTTGGACAATGCAGAGCTTCAACGTCTACATCACCGGATCCATGCCTGAAAATATCGCCTCTTTCGAATTCTAACCTGGGAGCACGAAAATGATCATAACCAAGAAGCTCAACAAGAAATTCTCCAACAACCGCGGGGTGTTCGACCTGGACCTGGAGGTCGAGAAAAGCACGATCTATGGATTCGTCGGCCCAAACGGCGCAGGCAAGACCACTACCATCAAGCTCCTATGCGGACTGCTCAAGCCAGATGCCGGGAAGGCCTTCATTGACGGCATAGAGGTGCTTCCAAAAAATATCAGCTCCATAAAAAGAAAGATAGGCTATATGCCCGACATCACAGGCGTATACGAGCAGATGAGCGTATGGGAGTTCCTCGACTTCTACGGCGCAGCATTCAAAATACCAACTAAACAGCGGAAGGCGAGAATAGAAGAGGTTCTGGACATCACCAACGCAAAGGAGATGATAGACTACCAAATGACCTCCCTCTCCAGAGGCATGAGGCAGCGCATAGGCCTCGCAAAGACTTTGATCCATGACCCCTCCATCCTGATCCTCGACGAGCCCGCAGGGGGCCTCGACCCAAACGCCAGGATAGAGATGAGGATGACCATCGGCAGGCTGAAGTCCATAGGCAAGACCATTCTACTCTCAAGCCACATACTCCCGGAGCTTTCCTCCGTATGCGACAGGGTGGGGATCATCTTCAAGGGCAAGCTCCTTGTACAGGGATCTGTCAAGGAGATCGGACGACAACTCCAGGAGAAGCTCGTCGTGGAAGTCACTGTGGATTCCGATGTCGAACAAGCAGAAAAATTGCTCAAACGAATCGAGGGCGTCGAGAGCGTCACTAAAATTGACGCAAAACAGCTCTCCTTCAAATTCAACGGAACTCGAAACCAGATAAGCGGAGTACTCAGCCTGCTGATCCAGCACGGAGTGGTCGTCAGATGGTTCGCCGAGAACGAGGCCAATCTCGAGAACGTATTCATGGGCCTCACGCAGAGGGAGGCATCGTAGCTTCAGGCAGGATCAAGACACCTGGACTTAGGCACTCCCGCCAAGCCCCTGCAGCCTCCTGTCAATGCCCTGCCTGCCTTTATTCGTGTACCCCTTCCTTTCCAACTCGCCCATCAACAACGATATAGCCTTGTCGTCAAAGCCGCCGTCAAGATAGATGTCCGCAAGCCTCATCACAAACGGCAAGTCGGAGTCCCTGCGCGAATCCTTCCTCAGATGCCCTGCAAGCAGGCCAACCGCATTGACATAGTCCTTCTCGTGGTCGGCAAGAATCACGCACAGAAGCTCGACCGCCCTCTCGTCGGATGGATTCGCAAGAAGCGCCTCCTTCAACTCTGAGGCAGCAGAGTCAATCTCTCCCCTGGCAATCTTCGCCTGTATCATCGAATGGTCCAGCACGCACTCCTCCGAGCTGATTTGAGGGAACACAATGTTGCGTGCAATCTTATTGGCAAGGTAGCCCGAAAACATCGGTGAGCCGATCTTGGCGAAAATGTAAAGGGAAAAAACGAAAACAACGAAGGCCGCGAGCGCGAGAATCGCCGCCCACAATCCCCTCTTGTCAAGCTGCGAGCGCATGAACATAGAAAGAAGCACCAGCGCAACAAGGTCAACGAGAAGAACAGGTAGCTTGTACCTATCTAGAAACTTACCAAGCATCGGCACTCCATGAGAATAATGAGCCAGTGTCAATCCCTGTGCCCACGCAGCCTGCCATTCTGGATGCGAGGCCACGTTGACATGGCCGGCACAGACAGTTGATGGTATGCACCAGCCATTTCGCCGCACCGTCTGCCGCACCTGCGCTCCAAACGCGGTTCACGCGGAGTTTTGAAATCGGCTCTAATGCCAGTACAAAAAAAAGGCACCTCAAAAGGTGCCTCTTCAAAACTTTGACGACAAATTACCTCTTGATATCGTCAGGTGTCTGGTCGTCGTCCTTGATGTCAATGAAAAGCCAGCCCAAAACAAAGTCCGCTATCTCAATGGGATGAAGATAGAACTGAACGTCTATCAGCGCCTTGAGCTTGCCGCCTACCGCCCAGAAGTCCTTCGCCCCCTTATGTATGTCGTAGGGCATCTTGTCAATCGAGGGCACGCCTGTGGAATAATAGTTGTAGTCCTTCACAGAACCTATCGAATGCGTGCGGTCCCTGTCCTCCGCGGATATCATAAGGAAGGACGCATTCCAGCCGTTCTGCACCGCAAAGCCGTACTGACGGTTGATCCCCTTGATCATCTGAGCTGTCGGACCCACATCGCCGCCCAAAGCCAGATGTTCTGTGACCTGCCCCTCTATCCCTATCGCAGGGCCAAAGCCGAGAGTCATCGAGAACATGTCCGCGAAATCCATTATCCTGTTGGGGACATAAAGCAGGATCGTGTCCCCGGCCTTCACCTGAGCACTAACCACATTCCCGTAAAACATCATCACTGTCGCCGAAATCACCAACGCGAGCTTTTTCATTTGAAACACCCTTTCCTATAACCAATAAAACATTCTCTACATTAACCTAACTTTGGCAATATACAGGCATCGCATGAATATTGCAAGCAAAAAAAACACGTCATTGCGGATTAAGGTGGTTTTTTTCTGAAAAAGCCTCTCTGGATGCCGTTGCGGACACATGCTCAGGCGAAAATTTGATTTCCCCCTTTACTTTTGTTGAAAAGTTTGATATAATGTTTCCCGGTGTGTTGGCACTTCCGTGGTTTAAGGGTGTGAATTTGTCAATCAGAGGTGAGAGATGAAGCCGAAAGTGAACTGGCCCAAACTGGTGGTGTATGTATTGGAGGAGCTTTTCATGTCCCAGAAGGATCTTGCCGAGCTTTGCGGCGTGACTCAGCAGTGTGTCTCCAACTGGAAGATCACCCAAAGACCCCCCGGCGCACGGCCTAAAAGAAAGCTCGTCGAGTTGCTGAGGAAAAACGGCGTCAGGATATCCTTGTTCTACGAGGATGAATGCTCCGAGGACAGGCCTGATCCAGACATGGCGGAGCTTGAGGGTATCTACATGTCCCTTCCTTACCGTAGCCGCGAAACCCTGCTTGAGTTCGCACGCTTCACCGCCAGGAAGGAATCATAGTCGGATCAGTCAGTAGTCCCGCGAGTCTATTATCGCCTGGAGCGCCATCCCGAATATCTCCAGCGTCCATTCCACGTCGGCGAAAGCCCGGTGGGCCGGCCCCTCCAGCCCGGTGCCTAGATTGAAATGTCTTTTAAGGTTTTGCAGGCTGTAGCTCGGGAGACCCGGATAGGCGCTTTTGACCACCTGTATCGAGTCAAGCGTCTTGCCTTCCCAGAGCCCGAACCCGCAACGGTGCAAACTCTCCTGCAGGAAACCAAGGTCGAACCTGGCGTTGTGGGCAACCAGCGTGCTTCCCCTGCAGAATTCAAGGAACAAAGGAACAAGCGCGGAGAACCTCGGCGCCTCTCTCACCATCGCGTCGGTGATGTTGTTAACACTGGAAGCCCCATAGGGGATTCTCCGCTCCGGATTGACCAGCGAATGGTAGCTCTCACGCATCCCGTCAGGAAGCACCTTCACCGCCGCCACCTCTATTATCCTGTCATGACGAGGCGAAAGACCTGTCGTCTCAAAGTCGAAAACAGTGAACGGCCCACTCTCATGCCACTTCCTCATAGTATATTCCAGATCCTGTCTCTCGTGCCTTGAAAACTAATGTCCCGGATGCAACAACGAGGCTTATAATAGGGCATAAATGAACTTTTGCAACGACAGGATAAGCGAATCTCACATTGACATTCAACTCCTAAGGATGTAGGTTTGTGGCTCATGATATTTACAATTAATTTGCGGAGGTAGCATGAAGTGTCCGTTCAAGGTGGATTTGAAAGCTAAGACTGCTGTCGTGACAGGCGGCGGGGGAATTCTTTGCGGCGATATGGCAGAAGCACTCGCGGAGTGCGGCGCAAAGGTTGCAGTGCTCGACTTGCGCCAGGAGGCCGCCGACTCAGTCGCTAAAAAAATCTCGGACGCAGGCGGGATCGCCATAGGCATCGCAGCAAACGTGCTCGAAAAAGCCAGCCTCGCCGCCGCAGCCGAAAAGCTTGCACAAACCTTCGGGCCATGCGACATACTCATCAACGGTGCCGGGGGGAACCACCCAAAAGGTACCACAACTAAGGAGTTCCTGGAAAAAGAGGACTTGGTCGCCGAAAACCCAGATCTGATCACTTTCTTCGACCTCGACCCTGACGGCGTGCAGTTCGTCTTCAACCTCAACTTCCTCGGCACACTCCTGCCCACTCAGGCATTCGCCAGGGGCATGGCCGCAGGAAACGGGGGGAGCGTCGTCAACATATCCTCGATGAACGCTTTCTGCCCCCTGACCAAAATCCCCGCATACAGCGGCGCAAAGGCCGCCATCAGCAACTTCACACAATGGCTTGCCGTGCATATGTCGAAGGTAGGGATCAGGGTCAACGCGATCGCCCCGGGGTTTTTTTTGACCGATCAGAACAGATCTCTGCTCACAACCCCCGACGGCTCATACACCCCGCGCGCAAATAAGATCCTATCGCAGACCCCGATGAACAGATTCGGCGAACCCGGCGAACTTCTCGGGACTCTCCTCTGGCTCGTGGACGAATCAGCCTCAGGATTCGTCAACGGAACCGTCATACCCGTGGACGGAGGTTTCTCCGCATATTCCGGGGTCTGAAAACTCAAAAGGACAGCGCAATGAAATATTCCATCCCGGCTTATATGCAATATGTTCTCGCAGCATCTCTCATCCTTACCCCTGCGCTTGATGCCGCGATCGAAATCAACGAGGATCCCCAGAAGCAACCCGCGCTCGATTGGCTTGCCGCTGTAGAGGCCGCAGATCCGGAAATGGCAATCGCAGCTGCCGAAAGAATGGTGGATCTCCCTGCCGTCGCCAGCTCCGAGAAGGAATACGCCGACATGGCAACAAGCGAGGGCATCTCCCCGGCATTCTTGGCCGAGCCTTTCAACAAGTTCGACTTCAAGCTCTGGTACGACGCATGGTTCATGCAGAAACTCCTCCATGAATTCGGCGTGAATGAGCAGACAGACAACATCTCAAAGCTCAAGCTGATTTTCGACAAGGTCGCCGAAAGAATCGCCCCCACAGAAAAGGATATCGCCCTCATCCCATGGCCCGCCGGCGTATGGGTCCGGCAGTTCGGACTCTGCGACCGACAGAGCTGGCTGTTCGCCGAACTCGCATACCAGGCAGGATTCCAGACTCAGATCGTATATCTAGTAAACCCCGACACAGGAGAGTCCCCACATACCATCTGCGAGGTCCTATACGATACCGCCGACGGCCAGGTCAAGCACCTCGTCGCATGCGTGTTCTCCAAAATCTTCCTCAAGGGAAAGTCAGTCGCGGAACTCGCCTCAGACCCGGAAATGATCAAAGAAATATGGCCCGACAGGCCGGAATGGTGGAAATCATTGCCCAAAAGCATCTTCTGGACTCCTTCATTCCCACAGGACTATTGCCGCAAGAACCAGTTGCTGCACTCCAAACTGCTGGATGCCATCGGAGATAAATGCCCCGCATTCGCCGAAGACCCGCGAACGCGCATGAACAGATACTTCAAGACTTCCGGCAGGGATGACACCTTCGAGAAAGGGCTCTGGTACTACCCATTTCGACTACTCAAGAAAGAGCTGGAACTTATTCAGAACAAGAACTAGACGATATGGCTCCCAAAAAGAACAAGTCCTCCCGAAGCAATAAAGGTGCTGGGTCGCGAAACCGCGAGATAGACATTCCCCGTGGTAGTCATTGGCACAGGTCCAGCCGGTCTCGCGGCCGCATTCGAACTCTCGGTCAAAAACAACGTCAAATGCATCGTCCTGGAAAAGGACAATGTCCCAGGAGGGCTTTCCAAGACTTTGCTGCACAAAGGATTCCGTTTCGATATCGGCCCGCACAGGTTCTTCACCAAAAACCAGGACGTAGCCTCTTTGTGGAAGAATCTCATCGGCGATGATTTCCTCTTGTGCAACCGATGCACCAGAATCTACTACGACAACATCTTTTTCTGCTATCCGCTTAAACCCGCCGAGATCGTCTTCAAGATGGGCCTGGTCAAGTCAGCGCTGATGGCACTGAGCTATATCAAGAGGCGCATCTCTCCGTTGACCCCCGAGGACAGCTTCAGCTCATGGGTCAGAAACCGTTTCGGCGACAGGCTCTACGAGATTTTCTTCAGGGACTACACCAAAAAGGTCTGGGGTATAGACCCCGAGAATATCAGCGCCGACTGGGCCGCTCAGAGAATCAGGGCACTCTCTTTCTCAAAGGTCATAAAGGACATGCTCGGATTGTCAGGAACCAACAAGCAGACAAGCCTCATCTCCAAATTCAACTATCCGCGCCTCGGCGCGGGGCAGATCTACGAGGCAATGGCTTCCGCCATAATCAACTCCGGATCCAAAATTATATACGGCGCCGAACTCAAATCAATTGCCACATCCAAAGGCAGAATCACCTCGGTGACCTTCGAACAAGACGGGAAGCAAATTCTTCTGGATGCCGAATCAGTCGTCTCAAGCATGCCGCTCGACGAGCTCGCCATAGCCCTACAGCCACCCATCCCCGAGGCCCGAGCCGCCGCAGATTCACTGTCATTCCGCTCTCTTGTCGCCGTAACCCTCATGTTCGACAAACCTATCCCCGTGTCCGACCACTGGATATATATCAACTCACCAGATGTCAAGGCAGGCAGAATGAACCTCTTCCATAACTGGTCTGACTCAATGGCTCCGAAAGGATCCTCATGCATCGAACTGGAGTATTTCTGCAACGACTCAGACCACATATGGACAGCCACTGATGACGAACTTAGACTGATTGCACTGCAGGATATCTCCAAAATCAATTTCCTCAAGGACCTATCCCCCTCCGACTTCAAGACCGTTCGATACAATAAGTCATACCCATGCTATTTCGGAAACTACAAGGATGCCGTCTCGACCATCAGAAAACACATCTCAAAGATTCAAAACCTCCTCCCTGTCGGCAGATACGGACAGTTCCGATACAACAACATGGATCATTCCGTCGAGACAGGAATACTCGCCGCAAAGGCAATCCTCGGACAAAAGGTGGACGTGTGGGCCGTGAACGAGGACGCCGAATACCACGAGGAAATCAAGAATGAAACTGGCTCTAAGGTGATCCTCAATGAAGATAGTTGTTGACGAAAAAATACCATTCATCAAGGGCGCGCTCGAGCCGCACGCCGAGATCCTTTATCTCCCGGGCAGCAAAATCTCAAAGAACCACGTCCAGGACGCGGACGCACTGGCCGTGCGCACAAGGACTCGCTGCGACAAGACTCTCCTCGATGGATCCTCAGTGAAAATCGTGGCCACCGCAACCATCGGATTCGACCACATAGACACCCGATTCTGCGACAACTCGGGCATCCTGTGGGCCAGCGCACCCGGTTGCAACTCCTTCTCCGTACAGCAATATGTCGCATCCGCGCTCCTGCAGTTGGCACACCAGGAGAACTTCCGCCTCAAGGACAAGACCATCGGCATCGTAGGCATCGGGAACGTCGGCGCAAAAATCGCGAGATTCGCAGAAATAATGGGTATGAACGTCCTGCAAAACGACCCACCACTCCAAAATGCAATACCACAGCCGGCACCATCCTCCACCAAAATCGCACATCTATTGAAAGATAAAGTGCCCAACTCAGGCAAGCCGACAAAATTCAACTCGCTATCTCAAATCACCCATGAGGCAGATATCATCTCCTTTCACGTCCCCCTCAGCAGGGCAGGGGACTTCCCCACTTTCCACATCGCATCCTCAAACTTCTTCTGCGAACTTCGCAGAAAACCATGGATTATAAATTCCTCCAGAGGCGAGGTCGTTGACGGCAACGAAATGAAAGAAGCAATCTTAAATGCCAAAATCGCCGGCGCAATACTTGACGTTTGGGAGAAAGAGCCTATTATTGACTCCAGCCTGATGGATAAGGTTCGCTTCGCGACTCCACATATCGCAGGATATTCCCTCGACGGGAAAGCCAACGGCACCGCCGCATGCGTCCGCGCAATAAGCAGATGCCTAGGCCTCGGCATGGACGAATGGACACCGGAATCCTTGCCCGCGCCGCTCGAAAGCGAGATCGAATGCCGCGGAGAATGTCTTGACGACAACATGAGATATGCCGTCGCAAAGACTTACGACATCCGCGAGGACGACAGCGCACTGCGCGCAGACACCGCCGCGTTCGAGAAGCTCCGCGGTGACTATCCGTTCAGAAGAGAGCCCCCCGCATACCGCGTAAGACTCAAAGGGAAATCCGCGAATTTCGCAGAACAAATGAAGGCCATGAGATTCGATTGCATCGGTTGAAATTTTAACACTCAAGGAGATGTGAGATGTCTGAGAAAGCTGATATCGGCTTGGTAGGTCTCGCCGTCATGGGCGAGAATCTAGTGCTGAACATGGAAAGCAAAGGCTTCACAGTCGCTGTATTCAACAGGACCGTGTCAAAAGTAAACGACTTCGTCAACGGACGCGGGAAAGGCAAGAAAGTCATCGCTTGCCAGACCGTCCAGGAACTCGTCGCCAACCTCAAGAGCCCAAGGAAAATAATGATCATGGTCAAGGCCGGCTCGCCGGTTGACGACACAATCTCACAGTTCCTCCCGCACCTCGACCCGGGCGACATACTCATTGACGGCGGAAACAGCCATTTCCCCGACTCAATCCGAAGGACTCGCGAGCTAGCCGCCAAGAAAATCAGATTCATTGGAACTGGCGTATCCGGAGGAGAGGAGGGCGCTCTCAAGGGACCATCAATCATGCCAGGAGGAAATCCCGAGGCATGGGAACACGTCAAACCCATCTTCCAGTCTATCGCTGCAAAGGTCGCCGACGGCAGCCCATGCTGCGAATGGGTCGGCAACGACGGCGCAGGACATTACGTCAAAATGATACATAACGGCATCGAGTACGGCGACATGCAGATGATCTGCGAGGCTTATTCCCTCCTTTCCACCGCCCTGGGACTGTCCGCGCAGCAGTTGCACGAGGTCTTCTCGGAATGGAACGACGGCGACCTCGACAGCTACCTCATACAGATCACCAAGGACATCCTCGCCGAGAAAGACCCCGAGACCGGCAAGCCGATGGTGGATGTCATCCTCGACACCGCCGGCCAAAAGGGCACCGGGAAATGGACCAGCCAGAGCGCGCTGGACCTCGGCTCCCCGGCCCCCACCATCGCAGAGGCCGTCTTCGCACGATGCCTCTCCGCCCTGAAGGATGAACGCGTCTACGCATCAAAAGTCCTCTCAGGCCCTGTCGCAGAATTCAAGGGAGACAAAAAAACCTTCATCGAGGATGTAAGAAAAGCCCTGTACGCCTCAAAAGTCTGCTCCTATGCCCAGGGATACCAGATGCTCAAACTCGCCGCGAAAGAACACAACTGGGATCTCAAATACGGCGAGATAGCCTTGATGTGGCGAGGAGGGTGCATCATCCGGGCCAAGTTCCTCGGCAACATCAAGAAGGCCTTCGACAACAACCCCGAACTGCCCAACCTGCTCCTGGACCCCTTCTTCAAGGAGGTCATAGACCAGTGCCAGGAGTCTTGGCGCAGGACTATCGCCACCGCTGTCCAGTTGGGCATCCCGGTGCCAACCTTCTCAAGCGCGCTGTCATACTATGACTCATACCGCGCCCCGAGGCTGCCGGCAAACCTTCTCCAGGCTCAGCGCGACTACTTCGGCGCGCACACATACGAGCGGGTGGACAAGCCCAGAGGACAGTTCTTCCACACAGACTGGTGCAGCCTCGGTGGAACAACCACCGCCTCAACATACGTGGTCTGAGACAAATAGACCCAGCACAAACACGAAGGGCGGCCCGAATCCAGAGCCGGTATAGCTAGTGTACGGACACGACAAGCGTGTCCCTCCACGGCTGGCGGGAGAACTTTTCA
>CAZANS010000032.1:0-14323 GCA_964486565.1 uncultured Victivallales bacterium | reverse complement strand
AACATACATAAAACATACACCCCCTTTTCCGGTGTCCTGTAAAAATGCCCTCTCTCTCCCCCTGCATTACCACCATGATATACAGCAGCCCGACCCCCGCCGTTGCCCTGCCGGCATCCAAACCGCCAAAACTGCTGGGAAGCTATACATTTTTGTCGCTTTTCAAGATTTTTAAGTTTTTTTTAAGCGGTTTCCTTATATGAGTTGTGTTTTCTCAGCAGGATGTTCGAGGTGGTCGTCTGTCTTGGGGATGTGGGTACACAGATGGTTGCCGGTATTGACTATCCCTTCCGCCGCGGACGGACTTTCGCCATACCGGGTTCCGTGCTGCATCAGGACCTCTGCCATGGCAACCGCCCCGCAGACATTGCACAGGAGGGATGCCGCTGTTTTAACATGCCATTGGCGCGTGTCCGCGACCGCCTGCGGTGTGTTTTGTCGATAATTTTCACGATTTGCCCTTGACGGCGCCGCTTCGAAGCCCTATCTTGTGCTGTGAAGAAATTCACGGTGTTCATTTTGTCACAACAGATGATTCGGGAGGCATGGAGATGAAGCGGGAGATACCTGAGAAGACGATAGAGCGCCTGGCGTTGTACCGGCGTCTGCTTTCTGGGCTCAAGGAGGGTGGTCTTGAGCATTTGTATTCGCATCAGTTGTCGGAGTTCACACGCAACACGGCTGCGCAGATCAGGCGTGACCTGATGATGACGGGCTACATGGGGAATTCCAGGCGTGGGTACTGCATCGGGGATTTGATAAGCAAGATAGACGAGACCCTGTCTTATTCGAGTGAGCAGAAGATTGCCTTGGTTGGGATAGGGAATCTTGGCAGGGCGATCATGTCGTACTTTAAGAACCAGCATTCTGCGTTGACGATAGCTGCGGCGTTCGACAATGACGACATGAAGGTCAACCGTGTTATCTCTGGTTGCCGGGCGTACCATCTTAGAGATTTGGAGGCGAAGGTCAAGGAGGAGGGTATAGAGTTGGGGATAATAACTGTTCCCGGTCACAGTGCGCAGGACGTGGCGAACCGCCTGGCTGGCGCGGGTGTCACCGGGATACTGAATTTCGCCCCTGTTCCGCTGAGGCTTCCTGTTGGGGTCTACAGTGACCGTATAGACATAACGACGGCGATAGAGAAGGTTGCGTATTTCGCGAGCAAGCAGCAGGGGCGTTGAGTGTTTTTTGGCGCGTGGCTTTCTGCGCGGATTTGATTTTGAAATTATTTGAGGGTGTCAGGCATGGGCAAGGACAAGATAGAGAAGATACTGGAGAAGTATTCGGAGGGCTCCCGGGACAGTTTGATCCCTTTGCTTCAGGAGGTTCAGGATGTCGCGGGCTATCTTTCTCGCGATCATGTGACCAGGATAGCTGGTCTGCTGAAGCTTCCTGCGGGCAAGATATACGGAGTGGCGACTTTCTACAACCAGTTTCGTTTCCAGCCTTTGGGCAGGTATCATGTGCAGGTGTGCCGCGGTACGGCGTGCCATGTGAAGGGTTCGGCGGCGGTGCTTGACTCATTGGAGTCGGAGCTTCGCATCAAGGCGGGTCAGACGGACAGGGATGGGTTTTTCAGCCTTGAGGTGGTGGCGTGCATCGGTGCCTGCGGCCTGGCGCCCGTGATCAGTGTGAATGGCGAGTTCCATGCCGGAGTGACTCCGGCCAAGATCCCTTGCATATTGGAGGAATACCGTTCGAGAGATGGAGGTGAGAGATGAATGTTTGCGACAAGAAGCTTCTCAAGACGCTTTCGCACGAGCATATATGCGGCGGCAGGGATATTCCTGCGGATGTGGCCGAGGCATGCAGCGGGTACAGGCGGGAGGGTGATA
Source organism: uncultured Victivallales bacterium (assembly GCA_964486565.1). Taxonomy (GTDB): domain Bacteria; phylum Verrucomicrobiota; class Lentisphaeria; order Victivallales; family JAADHT01; genus JAFGFR01. The sequence goes on along the minus strand of CAZANS010000032.1, from coordinate 12,485 downwards.
TCGGCAGGCCTGTGATATTTGTTGGGGCGGCCACTTGCGGCATCAGTGCCGGCGCAGACAAGGTTTTGAGGGGTATCGGGGAGTATTTGAAGGATAAGGGGATTGATGCCGAGGTCGCGCAGGTGGGCTGCATCGGGCTTTGCGCAGAGGAGCCGATAATGGACATCCAGCCCCCCGGCCGCAGGAGGTTGTCTTTCAGGAAGGTCCTTCCCGCCAATCTTGTGTCCATACTCGACAGTGTTTTCGAACAGGATGCCCCGGCAGCAGGTGATGTCCTGGGACAACTCCCTGGCGACGGGATTAAATGGCCCGGTCTGCCTGAACTCCACGAACATCCTTTTTTCGCCCCGCAGACCAGATTGGTGCTTCAGAACTGCGGCATCATAGCCCCCTGCGACATCAACGAGTATCTTGCCCGTGACGGCTACCGGGCGTTGGCCAAGGCCTTGCATACGAAGCTTTCCTCAGAGGTATGCGAGGTTGTGGAGCTCAGCGGCTTGAGGGGACGCGGGGGAGGGGGCTTCCCGACGGGAAAGAAATGGAAGTTTGCGCTCGGGACCACCGCCGAGCAGAAATACGTGATATGCAACGCCGACGAGGGCGACCCCGGGGCCTTCATGGACAGAGCCGTGATCGAGGGCGACCCGCACAGGCTCCTGGAGGGGCTGGCCATTGCGGCGTACGGCATTGGCGCGTCGAAGGCCTACATCTATATCCGGGCTGAGTATCCTCTTGCCATCGAGCGTCTTAGGACAGCCATAGCGCAGGCTGAGGCTGGGGGGCTGCTTGGCGACAACATCCTTGACAGCGGCTTCAACCTGAGGATTCTCATAAAGAAGGGTGCGGGTGCCTTCGTCTGCGGCGAGGAGACGGCGCTGATCCACAGCATTGAGGGCAAGAGGGGCATGCCGCGTCCCCGTCCGCCGTTCCCGGCGGTCAAGGGGCTTTTCGGCTTCCCGACGGTCATAAACAACGTCGAGACCCTTGCGAACGTGCCGGACATAATACTGAAGGGGCACGAGTGCTTCTCCTCGCTGGGGACTGCCGGAAGCAAGGGCACAAAGGTGTTCGCGTTGAGCGGTAAGATCAAGCGCACTGGCCTGGTCGAGGTGGCCATGGGCACGAGGCTCAGGCAGATCATCTTCGAAATCGGCGGAGGCATAGAGAACGACTTCAAGTTCAAGGCGGTGCAGATCGGCGGCCCTTCGGGGGGGTGCATCACCGAGAGGCACCTGGACATCGAGATAGACTACGAGTCCCTCAAGGGCGTGGGGGCGATGATGGGTTCAGGGGGGCTCGTGGTGATGGACGAGCACAACTGCATGGTTGACGTCGCCAAGTTCTTCATGGACTTCATACAGCGAGAGAGCTGCGGCAAGTGCATCCCTTGCAGGGAGGGCACTAAGCAGATGCTCGCGATACTTGAGAACATCACCCACGGCAGACGCGGCGAGAAGGAGCACGGCTCTCTCGAGAGGATGAAGGGCATAATCCATCTTAACCGACTTGCCGAGGTGATCAAGGAGACAAGTCTCTGCGGCCTGGGGCAGACTGCGCCGAACCCGATTCTCAGCACCTTGAAGTGGTTCCGCGACGAGTACGACGCGCACATCTACGAACGCAGGTGCCCGGCGGGCGTGTGCCGCGAGCTGCTTACATACAAGATAATCGAGAGCAAGTGCGTCGGGTGCACCGCATGCGCGAAGAAATGCCCCGTGGACGCGATCAGGGGCGCAAGGAAGGCACCTCATTACATCATAAACGAGAAATGCATATCCTGCGGCGCGTGCATGGAGGCCTGCCGTTTTGGCGCCGTCGAGCTGCAGTAGCATAAAGAGTAGGAGCAGAGCTTATGTACGAGATTGAAGTGAACAGCCAGAAGATATCGGCCGAGCCGGGTGAGACAATACTCTCGGCGCTGAAGAGGGCCAACATAAAAGTCCCGACGCTATGCCACATGGAAGGCCTGCCCCCTTCGGGGGCCTGCAGGATCTGCGTTGTTCAGGTGGACGGAATGGGGGGGCTGATCCCGAGCTGCTCCTATCCCGTTGCGGATGGGATGAGGATACAGACCGACTCGCCCAAGGTCATACGGGCGCGCAAGACCATCGTGGAGCTTCTGCTCGCCAACCACCCCGACGACTGCCTCTACTGCGTGAGGAACAAGAGCTGCCAGCTACAGGATCTTGCCGAGGAGTATGGGATCAGGGAGAGGAGGTTCAACGCTGGGAAGGCGGAGTACACGGTGGACAAGACCAGTCCCTCGATCGTGCGTGACCAGGCGAAATGCATACTTTGCGGCAAGTGTGTCAGGGTGTGCGAGGAGATTCAGAATGTCAGCGCCATTGACTTCGCCGGCAGAGGCTGCCGCACGGTCATCTCAACAGCATTCAACGAGAACCTGAACGTGTCGAGCTGCATAAACTGCGGGCAGTGCATCATGGTATGCCCTACCGGCGCGCTCAGGGAGAAAAGCTATGTCAAGGAGGTCCGCGAGGCGCTTGCAGACCCGAGGAAGCATGTCGTCGTGCAACATGCGCCCGCGATCTCGGTGACGATAGCAGAGGAGTTCGGTGTCAAGCCGGGCTTGGACGCGGACGGCCTGTTGGTCGCCGCATTTCGCCAGCTTGGGTTCGACCGGGTCTTCGACACCTCGTTCTCGGCCGACCTGACCATCATGGAGGAGGCCTCGGAGCTGGTCCACAGGATCACGAATGGCGGGAAGCTGCCCATGATGACAAGCTGTTCCCCGGGATGGATAAAGTACATCGAGGAGTTCTACCCTGAGTTCCTCAGCAATCTCTCCACATGCAAGAGCCCCCAGCAGATGCTTGGCGCCATGATAAAAAGCTACTACGCCGAGAATAACGGCATTAAGCCGCAGGATATCTTCTCCGTGTCGGTGATGCCATGCACTGCAAAGAAGTTCGAGATACAGCGTTCCGGGATGGGCAGGGACAACATCTATGATGTTGACGCGGTGCTCTCGACCCGCGAGATCGCACGGCTGATCCGCATGAGCGGGATAGACTTCAACAGGCTCGATCCGAGCCTCCCCGACAACCCGTTCGGGGAGCGAAGCTCGGCAGGGAAGATTTTCGGGGCTTCGGGAGGGGTCATGGAGGCCGCCGTCAGGACTGCGCATTATCTTGTAACAGGAAAAGAGCTTGACTCCTTGAGGATTGACGCCATACGAGGGCTGGAGGGCATTAAGGAGGCAAAAGTCAAGCTCGGAAGCATCGAGGCAGGAGTGGCAGTCGTGAGCGGCATAGGCAATGCCGCGAGGCTGCTCGACCAGATCAAGGAAGGCCGCGACGACCTTGTCTTCATCGAGGTAATGACATGCCCCGGAGGGTGCATCGCCGGCGGTGGGCAGCCAAGGGGGACCGACAAGGAGAAGATCAAGGCCAGGATGGGCGCTCTCCACAAGATTGACCAGAACTCCACAGTGCGCGTCTCGCATCGGAACGAGCACATCAAGCTGCTTTACGACGAGTATCTGGGCAAGCCGCTCGGAGAAAAGAGTCATCATCTGCTGCACACGTCCTACAGCAAGAGGGATGTGCTGAAATAGACTCTGACAAGGTTTTTTTGAATTGGTGACAGGCATGGACAAGATATCTAAGACGCCCATACAGAACAGCTCGGATCACAAGATGAAGCTGATCTACACTAGCGGCGACCTGTGCAAGGTTTGCTACACCTGTGTGAGGGATTGCCCGGCAAAGGCTATCAGGATATTCGGTGGCCAGGCTGAGGTCATCCCGGAGAGATGTATCGGATGCGGGAACTGCGTGAAGGTATGCAGCCAGCACGCGAAGCAGTACTACAGCTCGATCCAGGACGTGGAGAACATCCTGTGCGGCAGGGGCTTGAAAGCCGCCATAATCGCGCCGAGCTTTCCCGCCGAGTTCACCGATGTCGAGCCGGAGACACTGGTCGCAATGCTCCGGGGATGCGGCTTCGACCTGATCTGCGAGGTGGCTTACGGCGCGGACCTTGTGGCATTGCAGTACCAAAAATTGCTGGAGGATAATCTGGAGAAGAAATACATCGCAACGACTTGCCCGGGGATAGTGGCTTTCGTGGAGAAATATCACCCCGAGCTCGTTGACCGCCTCGCGCCAATCGTATCACCAATGGTCGCCACTGCAAAGGCACTGCGGTTCATGCACGACAAGGCCATGAGGATTGTATTCATCGGCCCGTGCATCGCAAAAAAATCCGAGGCGGCTCGCGACAACAACTCCACCGTGGACGCGGCGATGACCTTCGGCGAAATTCGCAACTTGATGGCGTCGAAAAACATAGTGGCCTCTAAGGCGGGCAGGTCGTCCTTCGACCCGCCACATCCTGGAATGGGCGCGCTGTTCGCGCTCAGCGGAGGGATGCTGCAGGCGGCAAGCATGAGGGAGGATCTCCTCAGCGACAAGGTCATCTGCGCCGACGGCAAGAACAACTTCGAGGAGGCTGTCAAGGAGATCGAGAAGGGCTCATTCTCCCCGTCCCTTCTCGAGCTGCTATGTTGCAAGGGATGTATTGACGGCGCAGGGATGACATGCAAGAACTCCGCATTCTCCCGAAGAAACTCTGTCAGCGATTATGTGAGCAAAAGGATCGCCAAGTCCGAAGGATGCAGCGCGTCCTCCGACAAAGAACGTGACAAAATGCTCGACAGCATTGATATGGCCACCGAGTTTATCCGCGACGACGACAGGCGTATACCAGCCCCCTCGGAGAGGGAGATAAAAAAGATCCTCAGGAGGATGGGCAAGGAGAATCCCGAGGACGAGCTGGACTGCGAGGCATGCGGATACAAGACATGCCGCAAACACGCAATAGCCATACATAAGGGGCTCGCGGAGAGCGAGATGTGCCTCCCTAACACTATCGAGCGCCTGAAGCTCTCGCTAAAGGAGCTTAGTGTGTCGAACGACCAGTTGGAGCAGACGAAGCAGGCGCTGTTCAACGCCGAGAAACTCGCAAGCATGGGGCAGCTCTCGGCTGGCATCGCGCATGAGATCAACAACCCCCTCGGGGTCATCCTCCTGAATTCGAAGATCATGATGGATTTTTTGGATCCGAGCGACGAGAACTACGAGGACATGAAGTTGATTGCCGAGCAGGCCGAGAGATGCAAGAAGATCGTCTCGGGACTTTTGGACTTCGCAAGGAAGAACAAGGTCATTCTGCAGCCCGCGAATGTCGTCGCTCACTTCCAGCAGTGTCTGAAGTCCATACTCAAGAGCGACAACATAAAGGTCTCTCTTGACGCGTCCGGGGTCTCCGACCCTGAGTTCGAGATAGACAAGGATCAGTTCGCACAGGTGCTGACAAACCTGGTGGTCAACGCCAGCGAGGCCATGCAGCCTGACGGGGGAAATATTAGGATAGTGCTGAGCGACACCGAGGACACCCTCAGGATAGAGGTCTCCGACGACGGCCCGGGCATCCCGGCCGAGTACAGAAACAAGATTTTCGAGCCGCTCTTCACAACCAAGCAGATCGGAAAGGGCACAGGCTTGGGACTCGCGGTAACATACGGAATCATCAAAATGCACCACGGACAGATAGAGGTGGAATCCAGGACCGACAAGTCTCAGGGGCCTACATGGACGACTTTTATAATCACAATACCCAGAAAGGAGGCGGCTAAGGAGTGAAAAAAAATGCAGATAAGAAATATGACGGCAAGACGGCTTTGCTGGTTGACGACGACCCGGATTTCCTTGCGCAGATTCAGCTCGGACTGCAAAGCATAGGCTTCAAGGTTATAGCAGGCGAGTCGCAGGCGGAGGGCGAGAAGCTTGTCGAGGCGGGCGGATATGACGTGGCCGTGTTCGACCTGATGATGGAGAACGAGGACAGCGGCTTTATCCTCAGCTACAAAAGCAAGAGGGCGCATCCCGACATCCCGGTGGTCATGGCAACTTCAGTGACCAACGAGACTGGAATGCAGTTCGACGCATCCACAGAGGAGTCGAGATCATGGCTTAAGGCCGATCTGATCCTGGACAAGAATTTGAGATTTGAGCAGCTTGAACATGCTATTGAATCGCTTATGCCTTGAACCTATTTGAAGTTGAACTTTCGTGCAGCCGCGTTTAGATTGGTGGATGCAACCAGTGTGGATTGCGGCGGAATAAGTATTGTACTACAGGTGCTTTGACAATGGATAAGCTTCGTGTGCTGGCGATTGACGACGAGCCCGGGATGCGCAGAGGGGTGTTTAAGACCCTCACCCGCTTCGACATGCTTCAACGCGACCTGAACGTGAAGGTCGAGTTCGAGGTCACCGAGGCCGCCACCGGGAGGGAGGGCCTCGAAGCCCTCGGGAAGGGGGGCTTCGACATTGTACTCCTTGACTACAAGCTCCCCGACATTGACGGCCTGCATATCCTCAACGTCATCCGGGAGAAGGAGTACGATGTCCTTACCGTCATGATGACGGCCTACGCCTCGCTTGAGGTCGCCGTCAGCGCGACGAAGAACGGAGCCTTCGATTTCCTGGCCAAGCCCTTCACCCCCGACGAACTCAAGGCGGTCGTCAGAAAAGCCTCATCAAACCTCCTGCTCAGAAGGCATGCAAGGATGCTCGACGAGGAGAAACGGCAGGTGCGCTTCCAGTTCCTATCCGTCCTCTCGCACGAGCTGAAGTCCCCGCTGAACGCCATACAGGGATACCTGAACATCATGGACACACGTGTCGCGGGGGACAATATCGTGGACTACGACAAGATGATCAAACGCTCGCTGTCACGAATCCAGGGGATGAGAAAGCTCATCTTCGACATGCTCGACCTCACCAGAATCGAGTCGGGGCAGAAAAAGCGCGAGCTTCGCGAGATCAATGTCAGGGAGGCGGCGGTGAGGGCCATCGAGGGCATTGAGGCCATGGCCGCCAACAAGAAAGTCACAGTGGAACTCATCCCTAAAGATTCTGTGATGATGACCGGCGACGACGGCGAGCTCGAGATAGTGTTCAACAATCTGATATCCAATGCCGTGAAGTACAACAACGACGGCGGATGCGTGGATGTTAGCATCGAGAGGGCAGGGGACACCGTGACGATATCCGTGTCGGACACTGGAATCGGAATGTCGGAGGACGAGCAGGCAAGACTCTTCAAGGAGTTCGTCAGATTCAAGAACGAGAAGACCAGAGACATAGAGGGCAGCGGCCTGGGACTATCAATCCTCAAAAGGATCAGCCTGCTCTACAACGGCGAAATAAAGGTAGAGAGCGTGAAGGACAAAGGTACCACTTTCATCATGACTCTGAAGGACGGCATGCAATCAGGCAACGAGGCAAAGAGCACAGGATAAACAACAACATCTCACACGGCAGAAAACAAATGAAGCATATACTCTCGAAGGATTGCGTGGATTTCATCAACGATGTCGAGCTCGATGCCTTGGTCGGGGACACCGCCGAGGATGCGGTTAGAGTCCGCGAAATCATCGCCAAAAGCATGGAGAAGAGACCTCTGGATGTCCCCGAGACCGCCGCGCTGCTCGCCGCGCGGGACCCCGCGCTGGTCGAGGAGGTATTCTCCGCAGCAAGGACGCTGAAGAAAGATGTCTACGGGAACCGTATCGTGATCTTCGCACCCCTGTACATCGGGAACTTCTGCATCAACGAGTGCAAATATTGCGCATTTCGCAGATCCTTGCGTTCGACCGTGCGCAAGACCCTCACCCCGGACGAGGTCGTCTCACAGGTCGAGGCACTCGAGGACGTGGGGCACAAAAGGCTTATACTCGTGTTCGGTGAGCATCCGGACTACACACCGCAGTTCATCGCCGACACCGTCAGAAAGGTCTACAGCATCAAGAAGGGGAAGGGGGAGATTCGAAGGGTGAACATCAATGCCGCACCCCTCGATGCCGAAGGGTACAAAACCGTGAAGGCATCGGGCATCGGTACATATCAGATATTCATGGAGACCTACCACCACAAGACCTACGCCGAGTACCACCCGGCGCACACACACAAGGGCGACTATCTCTACCGCCAGGACGGCCTTACCAGGGCATATGCTGCAGGTTGCGACGACGTGGGCATCGGTGCGCTTTTCGGTCTATACGACTGGAGGTTTGAGGTGCTGGGCATGGTCACACACGCGCGGTATCTCATGGACAAGTTCGGCTGCGGCCCGCATACAGTCAGTTTTCCGCGAATCCGCCCGGCCCACGGAGCCAAGCTCGACCCGAAACACCTCGTCTCCGACTACGATTTCAAGCGACTCGTCGCAATACTCAGGCTCTCCATCCCATACACGGGCATGATCCTCACTGCAAGGGAGACCCCCGAGATGCGCAGGGAGGTCATGGAGTTCGGAGTCTCGCAGATTGATGCCGGCACCAGGATAGAGCTCGCAGGATACACCAGCGACAAGCAGCAGGAGCTAAACAAGGAGCAGTTCCATATCGGCGACACCCGCAGCCTCGACGAGATACTCTGCGAGCTGCTCCGAAATGGCTACATCCCGAGTTTCTGCACATCATGCTACCGGCTCGGCCGGACAGGCGAGCAGTTCATGGAGTTCGCAATACCAGGATTCATCGAGAAGTTCTGCACTCCCAATGCTTTGCTGACTTTGCAGGAGTATCTGGAGGACTACGGCTCCGCAGAGACAAAAAAGGAGGGCGCTGAGCTTATCCGCAAAGAGCTCGAATCGTACATCCACCCAAACAAGGACAAGCTCGTCGAAAAACTGAATAAAATCACAGCCGATGCAAATAGAGACCTGTATTTCTAGCAGAAATTCATTCGGCATGGAGAATCCCCTAAGATGAACGCCATCGAAGATATCCTGGACAAAGACGAGCTGTCGCATGAGGACATACGCGCACTCCTCTCGCTGTCCGCAAAAGAAGACATCGAAATACTTTTCAAGAAAGCATACGAGGTCAAGCTCAAGCATGTATCCAACATCGTCTATCTCAGGGGCATAATCGAGTTCAGCAACATCTGCTCGCGCGACTGCCTGTATTGCGGAATTCGCAAAGGCAACAAAAATGTGAAGCGTTTCCAGATGACCAAGGACGAGATCGTAGCCGCGGCGCTTTGGGCGATGGAGAGCAAGTACGGCTCAGTTGTCCTTCAGTCCGGCGAACGCAGCGACTCGGAATTCATAGCATTCGTTGAGGATGTCGTAAGAACGATCAAAACCGAAAGCTCGGGCAGTTTGGGGATAACGCTATCCCTCGGCGAACAGACTGCAGAGACATACAAAAAATGGTTCGAAGCAGGCGCACACAGATACCTCCTGCGAATCGAGACCAGCAACCCACAACTCTACGAAAAGATCCATCCCAAGGACTCCAGCTTCGACAACCGCATGCGTTGCCTCGGACTACTCAGGGATGCCGGATACCAGGTCGGCACCGGCGTCATGATCGGACTCCCGGGTCAAACCCACGACGACCTCACCGACGATGTCCAATTCTTCAAAAAACACGACATTGACATGATAGGCATGGGCCCATACATCCCCCACCACGACACCCCAATGGCGAACAACTCGGGAAACTACGACGCCGAGGCGCAGCTCAACCTCGGGCTCAAGATGGTCGCCGTATGCAGGATCGTCCTCAAGGATGTCAACATCGCCGCCGCAACCGCCCTCCAGGCCCTCAAGTTCAACGGGCGTGAACTGGGTGTCATGGCGGGCGCAAACATCATCATGCCGAACGTCTCGGACACCAAATACAGGGAAGGATACCAGCTCTACGACAACAAGCCATGCCTCGACGAGAACTCAAACCAGTGCAGGGCTTGCCTCACAGGACGTATCCTCGGAATCGGGGAGACCATTGGCTTCGACAAGTGGGGCGACTCCCCTCACTTCTCAAAAAAATAAAACCGCATTGCACCATGCCTCCATCCTCATTTCAATTTTACATAGAGATAACGGAGGTAAGGAAGGTTTTCTTCTTCCTCTCTTGCCTCCTTGTTAAGGTATCCCCGTCTTGCGAAATTCGCAAACCGGATGACGATGATTTTGCGTGATTCGCGGCTTCCATTTTATATTTTCCTTATTGCGGCCCATTTTGCGAGGTGTTCTCTGGATATTTTGGCGTTGTGCCTGATGTCGACTGGGAAGGGCGACATGAAGAGGAATGTTCTTAGATCTTGTGTGAGAGGGTTTTTTGATGCGATGTCCCTGAGCTGTGATATGAATTTTTCTCTTCGTTCAGGGCTGAGAGGCAGTATCCCTGGAACTGGCTCGATCACCGCGACCGGTGTCTGGCTTCCCATCTTTCCGACTCCCACGATTGCGACCCTGAAGACTTTGGGGTGTGACTTGAGCACTGCCTCGCAGCATACCGGGTACATGATGCCTTCATTGGAGAATATCCTATGGGCCTTTCTGCCCTTGAACCAGAGCAGCCCGGTTTTGTCGAAGTAGCCCATGTCGCCCATCCTGTGCAGATTTCGACCGTCTTTGCCGCGGATTTTTGCCAGGCGTGTCATTTCCTGGAGTTGATGGTACTCGGGGGTGACTACTTTCCCCTCTACAACGATTTCCCCGGTCTGCCCCTGTGGCAGGGCGAGCGAGTCCTTCCATGAGATTATCGGGTCTTCGGAAGGCTCGATTATGTGTATCTTGATCCCGGGCAGCGGCTTGCCTACACAGTAGCCTTCGCCGGACGACACCGCAGCCGTGATTTCAGGAGTGATGTCCGTGCTTGCGAAGTTCGCAACCGGTAAGGCCTCTGTGGCACCGTAAGGCACCATGGCGACGCAGTTCGGGGCGATGCTGCGGAGTTTCTCATGCAGGTCGCATCCCACGGGTGCGCCGGCCATGAGGGCCTTTCTCAAAGAATCGAGCACGATTGATTTCCCGATGCAGTAATCAGTCAGGTTCCGCCAGAGTGCAGGGGATGCGAAAGAGAAGGAGACTTTGTTTTCCGAGATTGTTTTTGCGATAAGGGCCGGGTCTGCATCCGCCGGACGGGAGGGGTCAATATCGGGGATGACCGAGGGCATACCCATGACGGCGCTGAACAGTGCGAACAAAGGGAAGGCGGGCATGTCAACATGATCCGGGCCGGCACCGTAGACGTCTGAGATCATGCATTTTTGCTCGATGTATATTCCATGCGTGTATACCACACCTTTTGGCGGCCCCGTGCTTCCGGTGGTGAAGACTATCGCAGCCATGTCGTCGGGCTGGACGGAGGCCGTCTGGAAGTCGCCGGCTTGCCCTGAGTGCAAGAAATCATCGAAGGAGGGGAGTTCCATTACGCCGGGCGGGCACAGGGGCTCATGGGAAAAAGACAATTCCAGCGAGCTGAATGTCCGTGGGAACAGAAGCCTTGTCCAGTGTGCCTTGGCGATGCCCATCAAAGCTTGAGGCTTGGTTTTCCCGACGCAGCGGAGTAGATTCCCGACCCCCATGCCAGGGTCGATGAAAACTGGCACCGCGCCAGTCTTGAAAACCGCGAAAACCGCGGCGATGAACTCGATCCCCGGACGCAGCATCATCAGCGTCCTGGTGCCTTTGCCAATCCCTGATGCACTCAGTTCCCGGGCATAGATGTTGCTCAAGGAGTGCAATCCGGCAAAAGTTATGCTTCTGCCCCTGAATGTGAATGCCGGTTTTTCCTGGTGCTTTTCAGCCACATCGGCGAGAAAATGTGCGATATTGCATTTCTCAGGCATGAAGATGCCCTGAATCTGTCTTGTCGAGATTATTTTTTTTGACAGTTCTGCCGTAGAGCAGTCTCTGTGCGTTCTGCTCGGGCAATCCGGCGTTGAGGATGTCTTTCATCGCCTGTCTGACATCGTAGTCGAACCATATCAGTTCGATAGTTTTATCGACAGAGTCAATTATGACGTATGAGCCTTGGGTCTTCCCTTCCCGGGGCTGCCCGACTGCACCGACATTCACGATGGCCTTGTCGTAGTTTTTGGTCGGCATAGGGAAAGTCGCGGGGATAATCTCCCCTCCTATCTGGACAAAGGAGCACGGCAGATGGCTATGCCCGACGAAAAAGATACGCTCCTTGAAATAGTTGAAATAAAACTTCAGGTGTTCAGGGTTTGTGTTTGGCTTGACATAGTGCCATTCCTCGAGGTTCAGGCTCCCCGGGGTGCTGTGGTTGTATCTTACAGGCACCGACCAGTCAGCGTGCCCCTTTTGGACGAACTCGTTGCAGATGTTCATCGGGGCCTCCATCGGGCGTTCGCGCAGAAATTTCTGATGCCAGTCTGAAAGCAGCTTGTCCTTGGTGATCTTCGCCGAAATCCTTGCCGTGTCAGCGAAATATTTAGGATCCTCGAGCCCGCAGCAGGCGGCGTCGTTGTTGCCGAGAAGTATCTTCCCCGCAAGTGATCCCTTGTAGACCTCCTCGATGAACTTGCCCCGCCGCTCGGCGATGTCCAGCACGTTGTAGAACATCGTGTCGTGCCCGGGCAGGTCCTCGACCACGGGGCGAACCGAGGCGACCTCGTGGGCATAGAAGACGGTCCGGAT
>CAZANS010000031.1:0-14464 GCA_964486565.1 uncultured Victivallales bacterium | reverse complement strand
AAATGGCAGGCCGCGCGGCCACGGGGAGTTTTGAAATTGGCTCTACGGTTAGAATGCCAGCCATAAGGCTGGCGATCCATTTGCGTCTGGGTGGATTATTGTATTCGGAGCGATCTAGGGAAGCGATTTAGGGACGGAGTATTCCCCACACTTACTCGTACACCCGAATCTTCCCCCTGTCTCCCAAAGTGTCACCGGGTCACGAAGTCATGAAGTCACGAGGTCAACGCCAGGAAAGGGCAATCGTAGGATTATCAATATGGCCTGCCAAGCCGTAGTCTCGGCGGCTGGTGGGCGATACAGGACTTGAACCTGTGACACCTTGGGTGTAAACCAAGTGCTCTAGCCAACTGAGCTAATCGCCCGGGTTGTAATCCGGGGTGAAAATAATGCCAGTCGCGCAACATGCAACCCCTTTTCGGGATTTCACGCGATATCATTGCGAAGTTAGTGTAGAGATACGGGCTTTGAGGCTATGCTGTCAGGATTACGCAGATTTCATATATCAAGCGGAATTATTTATGCTTTTGCACGAATCCTTGTATTTTAACCTTGAAAGTTATACAGATATAAATATCTTACATATATATAATACAATTCGACCTCATGGAGAACGGCATGCCATTCAGGATATCGGAACTGGAACAGTGGTCAAAGGCTGAAGTTGACCAGTGGGCTTCTACCCGACAGTTGTGTTGAAGGAGGCAAATATATGAAGAAAATCAAGACGACGTATTCGGTGCCGGCGGTTGACCGGATGCTCGACATAATTGAGTTCCTTTCGTCGAACAGGAAGTCGTGCGGCATAACAGAGCTTTCAAAAGCACTGAAAATAAATACGAACTCGATTTTCAGGATCATGAGGAGGCTTGTACAGAGGAGCTATGTGGAAATTGATTTGAATGGGAAATACCAGCTCAGCACGAAATTCTTCACCATAGGCATGAGCCTTTATACGAGGTTTGAGCTAAGGCAGAGTGCCAGGAAGCATCTGGAATGGCTGAGCAATGAGACGGGTGAGACAACGCAAATCCATATTCCTGACGGGAAAGAGATGCTGGTCATGGACACGGTCGTCCCGCATGCAAGCTACTTCCTGCAGGTCATCCCAGGATCCCGCGTATATTACCACAGCAATGCTTTTGGGAAGGCGGTTCTGGCGTTTATGGATGAGAAGGACGTAAGGGCGATTCTTCCGAAGAACCTGCCTTCGCTTACCAGGAACACGATAACCGATATCAATGTTCTTATATCCCATCTGGCAAACGTCAGGAAAACCGGGATCGCGTTTGATGCGGAAGAATATAACTACGGTGTTTTCTGCATCGGCGCACCTGTCTTTGACATTGATGGGAAGGCCGCTGCAGGGCTCGGCATTACCGGATTGACCGGCAGATGCCACAGTTCAGACAGCAAGAAAATCATCCGGAATGTTTTGCAGACCGCGGAAAAGGTTTCACGTGAAACCGGGTATGAAGGTGATTATTTCAGCAAATTGCTTTCAAAATGAATTATACCAAAGGAACTACCTGCATGAATCTTAAAACTCTAAGTGAACTTGGAGAGTGGGCGGCTCTTGGCTTTTATGATGCTGTTGGACAGGATCTCCCGTGGCCGGTGAACTACGGCAGGGCCAGGAGATATATGTATGAAAATATGGATGTCCGTGTTCCGGAGGACAAGCATCTTATCCCATGCGAACCTTTTTTCATGTCAGAGAACATGGACACGCACAGGGCTTCCATTCGCGGCCGGCGGAGGGCCGGCGGAGGGAAGGGAGAAGAATGGGCCGACTTCTTCAATCCTGTCGGTGACATCGTGGGATCATTCTTCCCTTATCGGAGGTCTCGCATACAACATGAAGTTTTCGGGAGAGCTTTTTGACTCGCCTGAAGCTTCTCTGAAATCCGCACAGGACGTGGGATGGAAATACGAAATTCAACACTATAATATGTGACACAATGCAGGTACCTGGAAGAGTTTTCGATATACAGAAGTTTTCGATCAATGACGGACCGGGAATAAGGACGACGGTATTTCTCAAGGGGTGTCCGCTGGACTGCCTATGGTGCCACAATCCGGAATCGAAAGGCGGAGATCCTGAGATCTCATTCATTTCAGAGAAATGCATACTGTGCGGATACTGCGCCGCGACATGTCCGAACAAGTGCCACACTATTGACGGTAAAGGTCATGCCTATGACAGGGCGAAATGCCTGAGATGCGGCAAGTGCACGATGGAATGCTATTCGAAGGCGCTCGAGGTGATAGGGAAGAAGATGACAGTTGAGGAAGTGATGTCCGAGGTTCTGAAGGATGTGCCGTTCTATGAGACATCCGGAGGAGGAATGACAATTTCCGGCGGCGAACCGATGGCGCAGTTCCAGTTCACGAAGGCCCTTCTGGAGGATGCGAAGAAGCACGAACTCCACAATTGTCTTGAAACGAGCGGGTATGCCCCGATGGAAAGATACAGGGAGATATTCCGCAATGTTGACATTTTCCTATATGACTTCAAGGAGAGCGAGGCTGGACGTCATTTGAAATGCACCGGCGTACCGCAGGAAGTCATCGTGAAGAATCTAATCGAACTGGATTCCCTTGGTGCCAAATCGGTGCTCCGCTGTCCGATAATACCGAAGATAAATGACAGGAGAAGCCATTTCAGGGAAATTGCGAAACTCGCGAACAGGCTTTCAAACATAATCGAGATCAATATCCTCCCGTATCATCCGCTTGGGAAGTCAAAGAGTTCACGCATCGGGAGGGAATCCCCGATGTCATACAAGGAGTTCCCGGAGGACGACGAAGTCAGGAGATGGATCGAGACGGTGCAGGGTTCAACAAAGATACAGGTCAAGAAGGGATGAAATGGGCACATTATGTAACGATTGAGTGACGTATAGATAAAGAATAAGAGTTAGTCAGCAGAAAACAACTGCTCAGGCAAATGGGTTGAGGCGAAGAGAGTCTTGGATTCTTTCCAGCTTGTGCCTGGGTCAACCCAAGATCCAGACGACGACGCGCAAGGCGGTTCCCAAGCTGCTTCAAAATGCCAAGCCGCACGGCCACGGGAAGTTTTGAAATTGGCTCTAAAAGCTGTTTCTCGCCAAACATTGCGAATATTGCAGTGTCAGGTGCGAGTTCACGAAGAGGGTGCTAAATCCCAAGCAGGCTGAAGTCTGTACTCCAAAAGGACAACGACATATCCAAATGTTTGCAAACGCTCATTCATTTTGACACTGCGGCTTTGAATTGTGGTGTTTCCCGGTGTAGTGTAGGTTTTTAGGCTTGGTTGTTTCTTGGAGGCATGGTAATTTTGCGAGACATTTTTTATGGATTTTTTTTTTCGGGGGCTGCTGGCGGCGGTGATTGCGCTCTTGTTTCAAGCGTGCAGCGAGAAGCCCCCTCCGCATTATCCCGAGGTGACGGTCTACACCGTTGACGAGCGCGAGGTTGACGAGATGCTGACCCTTGTGGGCAGGATAGTCGCTGATTTCGATGTCGAGCTGGTCGCCAGGGTGGACGGTTTCCTGGAGAAACGTGCCTTCAACGAGGGGGCGTTTGTGAAGAAGGATGACCTGCTGTTCCAGATCGAGAAGGACCAGTACCAGGCCGCGGTGGACCAGGCGGTGGCCAATCTCGCGATCAGGGAGGCAGTGCTCAAGAACGCTGTCATCAGCTACGAGAGAATGAGGTATCTCAGGGAGAGGGATTCTGTGAGCGAGGCCGACCTGGACAAGGCCACTGCGGACAAGGATGCTGCAGCGGGTGAGCGCGACGCAGCCAAGGCCGTGCTCTCGGACGTCAGGGTCAAACTCGGATACACCGACATAAAGGCGCCATTCGACGGGAGGGTCGGGCTTTCCAAATACACCGTGGGCAATGTAGTAGGGCCTACCAGCGGCGCGCTGGCCTTGCTTGTCTCGCTCAACCCGATATGCGTTGAGTTCAGCGTCCCCGAGCCGGAATTTCTGCGCAACCAGCTCAAGGCTGTCAGCAGGGGGGTCCCGTTCGAGGAATATATATCCAATCTTCAGGTCGGTCTGACGCTTTCCGACAAGACGGAATACCAGTTGAACGGGAAGGTTTATTTCTGGGACAACGTGGTGCACTCAGGGACGGGCACGGTCTTGGTCAGGGCCAGGTTCGATAACCCCGATTTTGTCCTCGTGCCCGGGCAGTATGTCAGGGTGAACCTGCGAAGGACCGTCCCGCTGAAGGAGCTTGTAATGCCACAGGCCGCCATGCAGTTCGCGCTTGGCAGCACCTTCGTGATGACCGTTGACGAGAACCACACCGTCCGCAACAAGACGGTCGAGACTGCCTACCGATACCAAGACATGGTCGTGGTGGCTGACGGCCTCAAGCCAGGGGACAGGGTTGTCACGGCTGGGATACAGAAGGTCAGGGAGGGCATGCGCGTTGCTCCGGTGCAGGACGAGTCCCCGCAGGGAAAAAGTCCGCGTCCCGGCAAAGATAAGCCGGAGCACAAGGAAGCGAACCAGAATCAGATCCTCTGACGGCAGGTAAACATGTTCAGCCTTTTCTTTATCCGCCGGCCCAAGTTCGCGTTCGTCATCTCCATCGTCATCACGATCGCCGGCCTGATCTCGATACGCCTGCTCCCCGTCGAGCAGTACCCACAGATAACCCCCTCACAGGTCAGCATATCGACCAGCTATATCGGAGCCAATGCCGAGACAGCCGAGAAGATGGTCACGACCCCCATAGAGACCGAGGTCAACGGAGTGAAGAGGATGATGTACATGTCATCGAAAAGCTCTGCCAGCGGGGAGGTGACCATCAACGTCTCGCTGGACATTGGCAGCGACGGGGACCTCAACACCGTGAATGTGAAGAACAGGGAGGCCATAGCTGAGCCATTGTTGCCCGACGAGGTGAAGAGGCAGGGGGTGAAGGTCGAGGAGCAGTCCACCGACATGCTTTGCATCATAGCGCTCCACTCCCCAAGTGGGGAGTTCGACGAGCTTTTCCTCGCGAACTACATGAAAGTGTACGTCCAGGACACGGTCGCCAGGGTGGTGGGTGTCGGCAAGGCCAACCCTTTCGGGGACAAGTCCTACTCGATCAGGATCTGGCTCGACCCGGTGAGAATGTCAAGCCTGGACCTCACCACCCAGGACGTTATAGGAGCTATAAACGAGCAGAACATGGACGCCCCGGTAGGGCAGATAGGCTCCGCGCCTTCAAATGACTCACAGCAGTTCACATACGTGCTTCAGACCGAGGGCAGGCTATCCGAGGTCGAGGAGTTCAAGAATCTCATCGTCAAGGCCTCAGCCGACGGGTCGTTCGTGCGCGTCAGGGATGTCGCCAAGGTCGAGCTCGGGGCATTCGACTACAGCGTGCAGTCAATGCTCAACGGCAAGCCGGCGACACTTCTGGCAATCTATCAGTTGCCCTCGGCCAACGCGCTGGATGTGGTCAGGGATATCAGGGCTGAGATGGAGCGTCTGTCAAAAAGATTCCCACCGGGGATACAATACGACATAGTGTATGACACCACCACCTTCATACAGGCATCCATCCACGAGCTTGTCACGACTCTCTTCATCGCTGTCCTGCTTGTCGTGCTGGTGACCTACTTGTTCCTCCAGGACTGGCGCGCCACAGTCATACCGGCCCTGGCGATCCCAGTGTCCCTCGTCGGCACCTTCGCCGTCCTCTCAGCGCTGGGATACTCAATCAACACAATAACCCTCTTCGGGCTCATCCTCGCCATCGGGATAGTCGTTGACGACGCCATAACGGTGATCGAGAGCGTGAAGCACAAGATGGACATATACGGTTTGCAGCCCGTGGAGGCGACAGAGGAGACGATGAAGCTCGTCACCTCCCCGGTGATCGCCACCACCCTTGTGCTGATGGCGGTATTCGTGCCCGTGATGTTCCTCCCAGGCATGACCGGGGTGCTATACAGGCAGTTTGCCGTGACAATTGCCGTGGCGGTGGGCATCTCCTCGATAAACGCTCTGAGCCTGAGCCCCGCCCTCTGTGCCAGCATACTCATCCCCGGAGCCAAGCCGCCCGCATTCTTCAACGCATTCAACAGACTTTTCGACAAGACCACCTCAGGCTATATGAGCTGCGTAGGGCGACTCGTCAGGAAGCTCGTGCTGGTTTGCGCCGCCACAGCTGCATTGATGGCAGTGTCATGGCTGATATACAGCCATCTGCCCACAGGTTTCATCCCCGAGGAGGATCAGGGTTACTTCATGATCCAAGCTCAGCTCCCCGAGGGCGCCGCCCTGCCGAGGTCCACCCGCGTGGCCGAGAAAATCAGGGAAATATGCGCCAAGGAGGATGCCGTCAAGAATGTGATCACAGTCTCGGGATACAACACCCTCTCAGGCATCGCCTCGCCCAACTCCGCTTTCATCGTGATCGTCCTGAAGCCTTGGGACGAGCGCAAGGACAGCCAGAGCAAGGTCCTCGCCAAGGTGCAGAAGGCACTGTCAACCATCAAGGAGGCCTCGATAAACGCCTTCTCCACACCGGCCATACGCGGCCTCGGCACCACAGGCGGATTCGAGTTCGTACTCCAGGACTACGACAACGTCCCCTCGTCCGAGCTTGCCAAAGTGCTGGGGAAGCTGCTTATAGCGGCAAACAAGCAACCCGAGATATCAAGGGCATACAGCTCGTTTCAGGCAAACACGCCGCAGGTATTCATTGACATAGACCGCGACAAGGTCAAGACGCTTGACCTCGAGCTCTCGGACGTCTTCAACGCGCTTCAGACAAATCTCGGGGCATACTATGTCAACGACTTCAATCTTTTCGGCAAGACCTTCAAGGTGCTCCTCCAGGCCCACAGCGACTACCGGGACGACATCTCCAAGCTTCATTCGATCGAGGTGCGTTCAGCCAGCGGCGAGATGGTGCCGATAATGACTCTGCTGTCATACGAGTCAATTCTCGGCCCCCAGGTTATCGAGCACTACAACCTCTTCCGTTCGGCCACGGTCAACGGGTCTCCCGCGCCGGGCTACAGCTCGGGACAGGCAATCAAGGCAATGGAGAGGGTTGCCGCAGAGACTCTCCCGAATGGCTTCGGATACGAGTGGACCAGCATGGCATACCAGGAGATACTCGCCGGCAACCAGGTCCCCATCATATTCGCCCTCGCACTGATTTTCATCTACCTCTTCCTCGTGGCACAGTACGAGAGCTGGATGATCCCGTTCGCCGTGATGCTCTCGGTGCCACTGGCGTTCTTCGGCGCACTCGGCGCACTGATGATACTGCGAATAGACAACAACATATACACTCAGGTGGGCTTCGTCCTCCTGTTCGGGCTGGCAAGCAAGACGGCCATCCTCATAGTCGAATATGCCAAGGACCAGCACGACGTGCATAAGCGCGGCATCCTCGAGTCCGCCGAGACCGCCGCCAGCCTCCGCTTCCGCCCAGTCCTCATGACCGCGCTTTCCTTCGTCCTGGGTGTCCTCCCCCTGGTCGTGGCAACAGGCGCTGGCGCCGCATGCCGGAGAGCACTCGGCACCGCAGTGTTCGGTGGAATGCTCTTCTCTGCCGTCTTCGCAACCATCCTCGTCCCAGCATTCTACGTCATCATTCAGAAAATCATCGAGACCAAAAAGAAACGCACTTAAGAGGCATATCGTGGTCGGGTTGGGTTAACCATCTAATTATTAACATGTTAATTGTTTCTGCTAGACGTAAAAATCTCTAAGAAGACACGCTGAAGCTTTGAACTCCGACGTTCCCGGCTGCCGCACTGTCCAGGTTTTGATTATGCAATCACAGTTCGGCAAAACTCACGGCAAAGATGATGGCCGCGCAACACGTTTGCCCCCCCTAATGAAACTAATGAAAAGGGGGCAGTGAAAAAGCGGCATGGTATTGAATGCGGCGCGTTCGGGTGTTAGTGTGTTGTTTTGATATTTATGGATGCTGGGTTTACTGGAGGATTTGGATGAGGATATGCTGGATAGGCACAGGCGTGATGGGTTCGCCGATGGTCGGGCATCTGTTGGATGCCGGGCACGAATGCGCTGTGTACACGAGGACGCGCGAGAAGGCGGGGGCTTTGATTGCCAGGGGTGCGAGATGGTCGGGGACACCTGCTGAGGCTGCGGGGGGTGCGGAATTCGCTGGTGTGATGGTTGGCATGCCTTCTGATGTCGAGGAGGTTGTGCTTGGGGCGTGCGGTGTTTTGGCGGGGCTGGGTTCCGGAGGGATTATTTCGGACTTCACGACGAGCAGCCCTGAGCTTGCGGAGAGGATTGCGAAGTTCGCGGAGGGGAGAGGGATATCGGCTTTGGACTCGCCTGTCTCCGGTGGGGATGTCGGTGCACGCAACGCGGCGCTTTCGATCATGGTTGGCGGGGATTCGGCGGCGTTCGAGAGGGCGTTGCCTGTGTACCGGCTTCTTGGGAAGACCGTGGAGCTACAGGGTCCGGCGGGCTCGGGGCAGCACACGAAGATGGTCAACCAGATACTTATCTGCGGCGCGATGGTCGGGGTGTGCGAGGCGCTGTTGTATGCCCGCAAGTCTGGGCTTGATCCCGAGCAGGTGCTCAAGAGCGTCGGCGGCGGGGCGGCGGCGTCGTGGGCGCTGGCGAACATGGTGCCGAGGATCATCAAGGGCGATTTCGAGCCGGGGTTCTATGTCGAGCATTTTGTCAAGGATATGGAGATAGCGCTTGCCGAGTCTGCCGTGATGGGCATTGATCTTCCGGGTCTGAAGCTGGTGCATTCGTTGTATATTGAGCTGCGGGACGAGCTTGGGATGGGCAGGAAGGGCACCCAGGCGCTTGTCAAGGTGCTTGAGAGGCGTTGTGTCTGATATTGGTCGGATTTTTTAGGGAGATATTTTCTGTGCCAGCCTGCGTGATTGACCCGAGATATTGTTTCAGCGACAATGCTGATTTTGTCCCTTTGGATTGCCGTGGGGTCATTGGTGTGGTTCGCCGGAAGGACGACTGCCGTGAGCTGCGGGATTTCATTGACGCCCCCGAGAGATGGCTTTCCCGTGCGGATATAGTCAAGGACAGCCGTTCGACCAGGGCTGGGATTGCGAGATTCGCAGACGGCAAGCAGGTTTTCATCAAGCGTTTCAACAACCGCAGCTTCACATACATGTTGAGGTACATGTTCAGGCAGGCGCGCCCTTTCAGGGAGTGGAAGTCGGCCTGGTCTCTGGAGAAGGCTGGGATACCCACGCCGCGTCCGATGGCGGCTTTTGCGCGCTACAGATGCGGCATTCCTGGGGACGCGTATCTTATCCGTGCTTCCGTGCCGGATGTTGTGCCGACCGTGGAGTTCTTCGCCAGGCTGAGGAAGTCCCCGGAGTTTGCCGAGTTGTATCTGGCATCCATCGCTGTGATGTTCGCAAAGATGCATGATGCGGGGATAGTGCATGGGGATGCCAAATGCAGCAACATCTATGTCGAGGACTGCGGCAAGGGCAGGTATTCCTACGGGTTATGGGATCTTCTGAGCTGCAGGGCCTTCGGCAGGCCGGTTCCTGTGAGGCTCAGGCATAAGGAGTTGTCGCACATTGCGTGGTCCTATGCTGAGATATCCAACCGTTCCGGGGGGAAGGCTGTCGAGGAGTCAAAGATAAGAGAGGATCTGATCAGGCGATGCGAAGCTTGCTATCGAGGCTGAAGTCGGAGGTGCGCAGGCGTTTCAGGGATGCCCCCGGGTGCCATGACTGGGATCACACCACGAGGGTGTTGCGTAATGCCCGTGCCATCGCCCGTGGGGAGTCGGGGGGCAATGTTATAGACATGGCTGTTGTTGAGGCTGCTGCTGTGCTGCACGACGTGGCTCGTCCGGAGGAGCTTTGCTCCGAAGGGAAGAGATGCCACGCCGAGCTGGGTGTCGGGATGTCGCTCGAGGTACTATCCACCTGTGGCTGCCTGGATCCTGAGTTCGCCGCCAAGGTGTCCGAGTGCGTCAGGCGGCACCGTTTCAGGGGCAAACAGGCGAAGCCCGAGACCATTGAGCAGAAGATCGTCTACGACGCCGACAAGCTTGACCAGCTTGGCGCGGTGGGTGTTGGCAGGGCGATTCACTTTTCTGGCCGCATAGGGTCGGTGCTGCACAACTCTCAAAAAGCAGCCATGGCATCCGAAGCATACTCGAAGGGCGACTCGGCATACCGTGAGTATCTGGTCAAGCTCCGCCACATCCCCGGTAAGATGCTCACGTCCACAGGCAGGTGCCTCGCCGCCGAAAGGGCGGAGTACATGCACAACTTCTTTTCCCGCCTAGACGCAGAATGCCAAGGCAAGGTGTAGGGCTGCCGCGTGACCAGAGGGCAGCACACCAAGCTGCTCTCGCTGAAGGATGCATCCAAGGGTCGCTGGCAATGAATCCTAGCGCAGGATTATTCCGTCAGCGCACTGCGGGAGTTTTTGCTTTTGACTTTTGCGGATTGTCGGCTAGGTTAATGGTTTTCTGTGGTCGGGCATGGGGTGGGTGATGTTATTCTACAGGAGTTTTGTTTATGGGTGGCGACCTTAGAGTGATGTTGGAGCATGGTGTTCTGATATTTGACGGTGCGATGGGCACCGAGATATACAAGCGGGATTATTTTGTCAATACTTCATTCGATGAGCTGAATGTTAGGGTGCCCGAGGTGATATCCGATATACACCGGAGTTATCTTGATGCTGGGGCGGATGTGATCACTACGAACACTTTTGGTGCCAACCGAGTTTCTCTTTCGTCGTTTGGCCTGGGTGAGAGGGTTGAGGAGATCAACCGGGCGGCGGCCGTGCTTGCGCGCGATGTTGCCGGTGAAGAGAAGCTTGTTGCCGGCTCTGTCGGGCCGGCGGGGAGTTCAGGCGTGAAGGCCGGGATGGACGACAAGGCAGTCGTCTCCGCCTTGTCTGAGCAGATATCACTGCTTAAGGAAGGCGGTGTTGACTTTATTATATTCGAGACCATTCCCTCGCTTGCCGACGCGAGGCTTGCCTGCGAGGCGGCGGTAGGCTGCGGCACGATGCCGTACATGCTGAGTTTCTCGGTTGACCGTGACGGGAAGACCCACAAGGGGGAGCCTCTGAGGCTTCTGATGGACATGGTCTCCGGGATGCCCGGTGCGCCACCTGCGGCCGTGGGTTTGAACTGCTGTGTCGGCCCGGAGGGGATACTGGAGCCTTTGTCGGAGCTGCTTTCTCTGACGCGTCTGCCGATAGTGGTCCAGCCCAACGCGGGTGTTCCCAAGCAGGTCGATGGCAGGATGATATACATGGCCAGCCCGGAGTATTTTGCGACCTACGCGCAGAGGTTTGTGAACATGGGTGCCGGTGGTGTTGGGGGTTGTTGCGGCACGGCTCCGGATCATATAAGGGAGATATCACGTGGGATCAAGCGTGTCGCCACGGTTGAGAAGAGGTATGTGGAGATAAGAGTCAAGGGGGAGGCCAAGCTGTGCGACCCGGTTCCGACTGCGGAGAAGTCAAGGCTAGGTAAAAAACTGGCCGCCGGGGAGTGGATCGCGACTGTGGAGATCGTCCCGCCTCACGGGTATGGGCTTGAGTCCACAATCGTCAAGGCTAGGCGCTGCGCGGAGGCCGGGATTGACGCGATAAACGTACCCGACGGGCCGAGGGCCAGCTCGAGGCTATCGCCGCTTGTGACGGCACTGAAGATCCAGGACGAGGCTGGGGTTGAGGCTATACTGCATTTCTGCTGCCGTGACAGGAATCTGATAGGGATGCAGTCGGATCTATTGGGTTGTGCTGCTGCTGGCGTGAGGAATATACTTTTCATAACAGGGGATCCGCCGAAGCTTGGGCATTACCCCAATGCCTCTGCAGTGTTCGATGCCGACTCGATCGGGCTGGTGAAGGTACAGGGCAGGTTGAACAGGGGGATAGACATTGGTGGCAACGCGATAGAGACGCGCACGGAGGCGCTGATAGGTGTTGGAGCCGACCCTAACGCGCTTGACATTGAGCGGGAGTTCCGCAGGACGCGGGAGAAGGTCGAGGCGGGGGCGGAGTTTATAATCACCCAGCCGGTGTTTGCGGTGGAGCCTCTTCTCAGATTCCTCGACCGGATTGGGGATCTGGGCATTCCGGTTGTTGCCGGCATCTGGCCCCTTGCCAGCTTGAGGAACGCTGAGTTCATGAAGAACGAGGTCCCCGGGGTGGTGGTTCCCGACGAGGTGATGGCAAGGATGGCCGCGGCTGATTCAAAGGACGCGCAGAGGCGGGCGGGGATTTCTATTGCCCGTGAGTCGGTGTCTAGGATATCCGACAGTGTGCGGGGGATACAGGTCAGCGCGCCGTTCGGGAATGTTGACACGGCGCTTGCCGTGATTGAGGGTAGCGGGAGGAAGTGATAGGTATGCTTTGGGGCCGTTAGGCAGAAGAGAAATTATTTCCAACAGGCAAGGAGGAAAGTATGAGTGTAGGAATCAATGAGCTGATGGACCACACGGAAGAGTACATGATGAAGGCGGTGGAGGCGATGCAGGCGGACTTTTCCTCGATCAGGACTGGGAAGGCTTCGCCGGCGCTGGTTGAGAACATGACGATAGACTATTACGGCACACAGACGAAGCTCAAGGAGCTTGCCGGGATAACCACCCCGGAGGCCCGGCTGCTCGTGATACAGCCATGGGACCCCTCCTCGGTGGGGCTGATCGAGAAGGCCATACTTGCTTCGAATGTTGGGATCTCTCCCGTGAGCGACGGGAAGATACTTCGTCTGCCGATCCCCGAGCTGAGCGAGGAGCGCCGCGCCCATCTCACAAAGCAGGTGAAGGGCAGGGCCGAGGAGGCAAGGGTGGCCATACGCAACATACGGAGGGACAGCAACGACGTGGCCAAGAAGTCGCAGAAGGCCAGCGAGATCACCGAGGACGACCTCAAGGGCATGCTTGAAGACATCCAGAAGCTCACGGACGACTATATCAAGGGAATTGACGATAGCTTGAAGAAGAAGGAAGATGAGCTGATGAGCCTGTAGCAACGGGTTTGTTTGCCGCTGTCTTTGCTTTGAAAATGCCACAGACCATTCAACAGAGAGACCTTGAGCACATTTGGCATCCCTGCTCTCAGATGAAGGACTACGAGGTCTTTCCACCCTTGGAGGTGGTGAGGGCCAGAGGCTCCTTTCTTTACACCTCGGACGGTCGGAGGATAATTGACGCGATAAGCTCTTGGTGGTGCAAGTCGCTCGGGCACTGCAATCCTCGAATTTCGCAGGCTGTAAGGACGCAGCTCCGCAAGTTTGAGCATGTGATAATGGCGAACACCTGCAACGAGGTTTTGGTTGAGCTTTCGGATCGGCTGTGCGCGATTCTCCCTGGTTTGAGCAAGGTCTTCTATGCGGACAACGGCTCGACCGCCGTGGAGATAGCGATGAAGATGAGCCTACAGTATCATCTTCAACGCGGCTCGTCTGGGAGGACTCGCTTCGTCTCGCTGGAGAACGGCTATCACGGGGAGACGGTGCTGACTCTAGCCGCCGGGGACTGCGGCCTCTATTCGGCACCCTTCAACTCTCTCATGCCTGAGATCCGCAAGATTGCCGGGCTGCCTTATGTTTCAGGCTCGGACGATGAGGGTTGGGAGAATATGGGGGACAAGAGATGGGAGACCATCCGTTCAAGCCTTGACGAGCATGCGGGGAGCCTGGCGGCGATGGTGTTTGAGCCGGTGCTCCAGGGTGCCGGGGGGATGAGGATATACAGCCCGGATCTCCTGAGAAGACTTTCATCATGGGCCCGAGCGCACGGTGTCCATCTCATCGCAGACGAGATCCTCACCGGCTTCGGACGCACAGGCAAGATGCTCGCATGCATGCATGCGGGCATAACGCCGGATTTCGTTTGCATCTCGAAAGGCCTCACAGCGGGCTGGGGCTCCATGTCCGCGGTCCTGACCTCCGACGATGTGTACGACTGCTTCTACTCGGATTATAACGAGGGGCGTGCCTTCATGCACTCCAATACCTATTGTGGGCATGCGCTGAGCGCGGCAGCGGCGCTGGAGGCCTTGAAGATATACGAGGAAGAGAGGGTTGTCGAGAGTGTTGCGGCGAGGGGCGGTGAGCTTGTCGGGCGAATGCGCCACGTCGCCGAGAACACACGGGTGCTGACAAACGTCAGAGGCCTGGGCTTTGTCGCTGCCGCCGACATAATAAACCCCGATACAGGTAAACCCTTCCCAGCCGAAATGCGGAAAGGCTTCGAGTGCTACAAAAAGGCCGTCGCACTCGGCGCGCTCCTGCGCCCACTCGGCGACACCATCTACTTCCTCCCCCCACTAAACACCCCCGACAAAACCCTCGACAAACTCGCTCGAATAACCGAGAAGGCCGTAAAGTCAGTATCCTGAGCCAGTTTCAAAACTCCGCGTGAACCCTTTGGGCGGCAGGCTCTTTTGGCGCTAATGCCAAGCCGCCGCGGTCGGGACAGACTAAGCAGGTATGCCCACTTCCGCATCGGCGTGGC